>JBGSKP010000538.1:0-25341 GCA_041741175.1 Thiocapsa sp.
GACGCGGCGTCGGCGGTCGACACGGTCACCATCGGCGGGCGCCCCGCGCCCAGGAGGGCGTCCAGACCGCGCCCGAGACCCTTCTTCTTCGGCGGTGATTTGTGTTCGCTATCCATGAGCACGCGCCTCAGGCAGGGGTCAGGTTCGGGCGGGTTTCATGACGACGCAGCAGCTCGCTGGCAAGCGAGAGATAGGCGATCGCCCCTTTGGACGCCGGGTCGTAGAGCAGGGCAGGCAGACCGTGGCTGGGCGCCTCGGCCAAACGCACATTGCGCGGAATGATGGTGCGATAGACCTGGTCCTTGAAATGGGTGATGAGCTGGGTGGAGACCTGGTTGGCCAAGTTGTTGCGCGGGTCGTGCATGGTGCGCAGGATCCCCTCCACGTGCAGACCGGCGTTGCGGTTCTCGCGGATCTGCTCGATCGTCGCCATGAGATCGGACAAACCTTCGAGCGCGTAGTACTCGCATTGAATCGGGATCAGCACGCCCTGAGCCGCAACCAGTGAATTCACCGTCAGCATGTTGAGCGATGGCGGGCAGTCGATGATCACCAGATCATAGTCGTTCACCGCCGCGGCCAGGACGTTCGCCAGGCGCCGCTCACGATCGACGGATGAAATCAGCCCGACCTCGGCAGCGGTCAGATCGCTGTTCGCCGGCAGGAGGTCGAAACCCGGCGCGGGCTCCTCGATGCGACACAGGCAGGCGCCGAGTGCGATGTCGCCGAGCAGGATGTCGCAGGTCGACTGGGCCAGCGTGTGCTTGTCGACGCCGCAACCCATAGTCGCATTGCCCTGGGGATCCATGTCGATCAGCAGAACACGCCGCTTCAGAGCGGCCAGCGAGGCAGCCAGGTTGACCGCCGTCGTGGTCTTGCCGACGCCGCCCTTCTGATTGGCAATGGCGATGATGTTGACCATAGGGGACTCAGTCACTCCGGAGTTCGATCAGGTGGCGTTCGACGTCGAGGAAGGGGATGCGCAACGGGTGGACGCGCAGGGACCACTCCGACAGGTCTTGCAGGTGCGCGACATCGTCGAGGTCGCGTGCCTTCATCAGAAGCAGTCGGCCCGGATGCGCCAGCAGATCAGGTTTCACGGCACCGAGCAGCTCGGCCGTGGCGACTGCGCGACTCACTATGGTACTGAAGTTTCGCCCCGGCCGGTATGTCTGCATCCGCGCGTGTGCAATCTCGACGTTCCCGAGCTGCAGCTCCAGGACCGCCTGACGGACGAATCTGAGCTTTTTCAGATTGCTGTCAAGCAGCCAAAAACGCCGCTGCGGCTCGACGATGGCCAGCGGCAGACCCGGCAGACCGGCGCCGGTCCCCAGGTCCAGGACGCGCTCGCCGAACAGAAAGGGCTGAACCGCGAGACTGTCGAGCAGATGCCGCGGGATCATCTCGGATGGATCGCGCACGGCCGTGAGGTTATAGGCACGATTCCAGCGTGCCAGCAGATCGACAAACCGCAACAGCTTCTCCAGCGCCGCCGCATTCGGCGTCAACCCCAGCCCGGCCACTCCGGCGGCCAGGCGCTCGGCGAGATCAGGCGCCCAGGCGGCCCCGGTCGTGGTAACGCTCACGCGCAGCGCCGCTTCAAATGAATCAGCAGAAGCGACACCGCGGCCGGCGTCACCCCGGGGATGCGCGCGGCCTGGCCGAGTGTCACCGGACGCACGCGATTGAGCTTCTCTCGCACCTCGGTCGAGAGACCGCGTACCTGATCGAAGTCAAAATCGTCGGGAAGCGTACGCGCCTCCTGCGCACGATGACGGTCGATCTCGTCGCTTTGGCGGTCGATGTAGCCTTGATAGCGCGCCTGAATCTCGAGCTGCTCGGTCACCTGCGCAGGAAGATCCTCCGGCGCCGGGCCGGCGAGCGCCATCACACCCGCGTAACCGACATTCGGTCGCGCCAACAGGTCCGCCGCACGCACTTCGCGTTTTAGCGGCTCGCCGAGGATCCGCTCGGCCAGCGCCTGATCGATCCGTTCGGGACGCACCCAGGTCTCTTGCAGACGCTGGCGTTCGCGCTCGATCGCCTCGCGCTTGGCCTCGAAACGGCTCCATTGCAGATCCCCGACCAGGCCCAGCCGCCGCCCGGCTTCGGTGAGGCGCAGGTCGGCATTGTCCTCGCGAAGCATCAGCCGATACTCGGCCCGACTGGTGAACATGCGATAGGGCTCGGCCGTGCCGCGCGTGATCAGATCATCGACCATGACGCCGAGATAAGCCTCGTCGCGACGTGGCAGCCAGGGCTCGCGCCCCTGCACCTGCAGCGCGGCGTTGACGCCCGCCAGCAGACCCTGCGCGGCAGCCTCCTCGTACCCGGTCGTGCCGTTGATCTGGCCGGCAAAGAACAGCCCCTGGATGTGACGGGTCTCCAACGAGGGCTTGAGGTCGCGCGGATCGAAATAGTCATACTCAATCGCATAACCCGGCCGGGTGAGGTGGGCCTGCTCGAACCCAACGATCGAGCGCACCAGCGCCTGCTGGATATCGAACGGCAGGCTGGTCGAGATCCCGTTCGGGTAGACTTCGTGGGTCTGCAGTCCCTCGGGCTCGACAAAGATTTGATGCGATGTCTTCGCGGCGAACCGCACCACCTTATCTTCGATCGAGGGACAATAGCGCGGCCCGACGCCGGCAATCACACCGGTGTAGAGTGGCGAGCGCGACAGACCCGAGTGGATGATCTCGTGCGTCCGGGCGTTGGTATGGGTGATATAGCAGCTCACCTGGCGCGGGTGATCCAGTGCGCTGCCCAGATAGGAGAAGATCGGCACGGGCTCATCGCCGGGCTGCTCGGACAGACGCCGATAGTCGATGCTGCGTCCGTCGATGCGCGGCGGCGTTCCGGTCTTGAGTCGCTCGACCCGCAGTGGAAGCTCGCGCAGCCGCCGCGAGAGCGCATTGGATGGTGGATCGCCGGCCCGCCCGCCCTCATAGTTCGACAATCCGATATGGATACGACCGCCCAGGAAGGTCCCGACTGTGAGCACGACCGCATGCGCCTTGAAGCGCAAACCCATTTGAGTTTCGACGCCGACCACCCGGTCCTGTTCGATCAACAGATCCTCGACCGACTGCTGAAACAGGGCGAGACCCGGCTGATTCTCGACCGCCGCACGCACCGCGGCCTTATAGAGCATCCGATCGGCCTGGGCACGCGTCGCCCGCACCGCCGGCCCCTTGCTGGCGTTGAGGATGCGAAACTGGATGCCGCCGCGATCCGCCGCTCGCGCCATCACGCCACCCAGGGCGTCGATCTCCTTCACCAGGTGACCCTTGCCGATGCCGCCGATGGCCGGGTTACAGCTCATCTGACCGATCGTCTCGATATTCTGAGTCAGCAGCAGCGTGCGCAGACCGCAGCGCGCAGCCGCCAGGGCCGCTTCGGTACCGGCGTGACCGCCGCCGACCACCACCACATCGTAAGGATCGCCAACCATCATGACGGGAACCCCAAGTCTATGAAGCCCCGCAGTTTAACCCAGATAGGTGAACGGAGCCCGAAATGGCGACGCAGTTGAACCGGCGCATCCAGCACGCATCGGCCAGTCTAGGCGAGCAGGTCCTCGCCGCCGCCCGTCAGGTGATCCTCGGCAAAGACCGCGAATTACGGCTGGCCCTGGCCTGCCTGATCGCCCGCGGTCATCTGCTGATCGAAGACGTCCCCGGAGTTGGCAAGACCACGCTGGCACACCTGCTCGCCCGCCTGCTTGGTCTGGAGTATGCGCGGATTCAGTTCACCAGCGACCTACTGCCCGCGGACGTGATCGGCGTGTCGGTCTACGACCGCGCGGCCGAGTCCTTTCGCTTCCATCCCGGACCGGTCTTCTCGCAGCTCGTGCTCGCCGACGAGATCAATCGCGCGACACCCAAGGCCCAGAGTGCGCTCCTGGAGGCGATGGAAGAGCGCCAGGTGACGGTCGAAGGCGAAACCCGGCCGCTGCCCGAGCCGTTTTTCGTGATCGCCACACAGAACCCGCTTTTTCAGGTCGGCACCTTCCCGCTGCCCGAGTCCCAGTTGGATCGGTTCCTGATGCGGATCCGGCTTGGCTACCCGGCGGCCGACCAGGAAAAGGCCCTGCTTGCCGGCGAGGATCGGCGCGCCATGGTCGCACGCCAACAGCCGGCGCTGAGCGCGCAACAACTCATGGCGTTACAAGAGCAGGTGGTCGAGATCCACGCCGCGCCGGCCATCATCGAGTATGTTCACGCCATCCTGCAGCTCACCCGAACCAGCGACCGGTTTCTGCACGGGCTGTCCCCGCGGGCCGGGCTCGGGATGCTGCGCGCGGCGAAGGCCTGGGCACTGCTCGCGGACCGCAACTATGTCATCCCCGAGGACATTCAGGCGATCCTGCCGTCCTGCGTGATCCATCGACTGGCCGCGTCCGAATACGGCGGTCGGCTCGACGAAGAGGCGGTGGTGAGCGCCATCCTCGACCAGGTCGCGCTCGCCTGAGGTCAACCGGAGCCAAACCGCGTCATCCGTGAAGATCACCGATCGGCCTGGAAACGCGACCATGATGAAGCCAACAACGCCGGCATCGACGCGGTTTAGCTCATTGTTTTTAAAACACTTCAATCCCATCCGCTGCGGCGTTCACGAACCGGATCAACATCGGCCCCAAACAGAATCCAGGCATGCGGCACCGGATGGGATTGAATGATCGTTAACCGACGCCGACTGACGGCGCTGTTTCGCCGGGTTGCGAGCGGGATCGACGGGGTCGCGCGGGTCGGCGCCCGCCAGATCTATATCCTGCCCACAGGCAACGGGCTGCGCTTCGGCGCGATCCTGCTGGCGATGCTGCTCGGATCGCTCAACTATCAGAACAATCTCGGCCTGCTCTTTACCTTTTTTCTCGGGTCGGTCGGGCTCGTCGCGATGCACCATACCTGGTTCAATCTACTCGGACTCTCGGTGCAGATCCGCGGCGGAGCGCCGGTCTTTGTCGGGGACGACGCACTCTTCGAGATCGTCATCGGCAGCGCAGGCAAACGGGCCCGCTACGACATCGGGATCCCGGCCGGAGCGACGCGACATCAGGCGATCACCATTCAGGGCGGCGACCGCGGGACCATCCGCATCGGTCGACCGGCGCCGCACCGCGGGCTCTACGCGCTCGAGGAAGCGACGCTGGAGACGCGCTATCCACTGCATCTGTTTCGCGCCTGGTGTTACGTAAGGTGCGACGCAACGACGCTGGTCTATCCCAAGCCGGCGCAGGTCGCGCCAGAGCCCGGCTCCGCGGCGGGCGACACCGAGCCACGTCGGCATCAGGGCGCCGAGGGCATGGAGGACTATTTGGGACCACGTGGTTATCGCGACGGCGACTCACCCAAACAGATCGACTGGAAGGCGTTCGCACGCGAGCGCGGGCTGATCGTTAAGCAGTTCGGCGGCGATCAGGGCCAGGAAGTGATGATCGACTGGGCCGGGTTGACCAGCCCCGATCCGGAGGCCCGGATCAGCCTGCTCACCCGCCAAGTCCTCGACGCGGCGGAGGCCGAGGTCCGCTACGGGCTGCGGCTGCCTGGTCTGGAAGAGAAACCGGGCAAAGGCGACGCCCATCTGCAACGCTGCCTGACCCACCTGGCGCTCTACGATCATGGCCAAGCGAACCATCCCCTCCAACGAGCGGCCTGAGCGCGCCCAGATCCTCGGGCTCACGCTGCTGCTGATCGCGGCTTACCTCCCGCTCGGGCGTCATTTAGCGCCCCAGATCAGCCTCTTCATCGGTCTGCTGTTTCTGATCCGCATCGGCTCGCTGCGCTGGCCGGCGCTGCTTCCCGGCATCTGGCCCCTGGTCGCCCTGACCCTCGTCGGTATCGCGAACGCCGCGGTCACCTATCAGGGCTGGTCCGGTCAGAATGCCGGCACGGCGCTCTTTGTGTCCATGCTAACGCTAAAGCTCATGGAGCTTCGCAGCAAGGCCGACCTGCGCCTGGTCACCACACTGATCGGCTTTCTCATCGTGGTGCAATTTCTGTTCGACCAATCGCCCCTGCTGGTGCTCTATCTCGGTGCGGTGGCGATGGGGGCGATCGCGCTGTTGGTCGATCTGAACGGCGGCGTGACCGGAAACCGACGCCGCGTCGCACTAACGGTTGCGCTCAGGCTCGCGTTACAGGCGATTCCGCTCACGCTGATTCTGTTCCTGCTGTTTCCGCGGCTCAGTGCCCCGCTGTGGAACTTGGGGATGGATCCGAACAAGGGGACAACCGGGATCTCCGACAGCATGGAGCCCGGCGCCATCAGCGAGCTCGTGCTCAATGGCGAGCTGGCCTTTCGCGTGCGCTTCGACGACGCCCCGCCGGCCGCCGATCAACTCTATTGGCGCGGGCCGGTCCTGTGGGACACCGACGGGCGCCGGTGGTCACCGGGGGTGGTGCAGGCCGACAGCGCAGCACCCGCACAGGTTCTCGATCCCGTCCGCCCGGTGAGCTACGAGGTCACGCTGGAGCCCACCGATCAACGCTGGCTGTTTGCACTGGACCTGCCGGACAGCGTGCCGAACGGCGCCTTCCTCAGCCCGGATTATCAATTGATCTCGCGCCAGATCATCAGCACGACCAAGCGCTACCGGGTGACCTCGGCACTGACCTATCGAACAGCCCCGCCCGACACCGCCCGTTTGGCCGCAGGCTTGCAACTGCCCGAGAACGTCACGCCGCGCATACGTCGTCTGGTCGAGGACTGGCAAAGCCAGGCGGACGATGACTGGGGTCTGGTCCAGACTGGCCTGGCGTTCTTCAATCGCGAGGCATTCCATTACACCCTGATCCCGCCGCGCCTGGGCACCAACCCGACCGACGAGTTTCTCTTCGAGACCCGACGCGGTTTCTGCGAGCACTACGCCGGCAGCTTCGCCGTGTTGATGCGTCTTGCCGGCATTCCCTCGCGGATCGTCATCGGCTATCTCGGGGGCGAACTCAACCGCGTCGGCGGCTATCACATGGTCTGGCAGTCCGACGCGCACGCCTGGGTCGAGGTGCTGATCGACGGACGCGGCTGGGTGCGGGTCGATCCCACTGCAGCAGTGGATCCATCGCGCGTGGACAACAGCGCCGCCTCGCGGATGCTCGGCGCAGGACCGTCAGTGCGGTTCACCCTGCAGCAGGCCGATGCGATCGCCCGAATGGCGCGCAACCTTAAGCTCTTCGCCGACAGCCTGGACGCCGCCTGGCAGAATTGGGTACTGGGATTCTCGGTCGAGGATCAGCTTGCGCTGCTCGAGAAACTGCGTCTGGGTGATCTGCGCGAATACGGCCTGGTCGCCCTGATGCTCCTGGCCCTGAGCATCACGCTCGGCCTTCTGGTGCTCGGATCGATCCGCGAGCGCAAGTCCATCGACCCGCTCCAGGCCGCATACGCAAGATTCAGTCGGCGGCTCGCACGCATCGGACTTGAACGCCTGCCCAATGAAGGACCGATGGATTACGGCAAACGAATCCGCGCACAACGACCGGACCTCGCGCCAAGCGTCGATCGCTTCCTCGGGCTCTATATCCCCGCACGCTATGGACCACAGGCCGATCAGGGAACCCTCGCGGCCTTATCCGATCTGCTGCGCGGTTTTCGTCCCCGCCAGCGCAAATCGCGCCGTCCGGAATTAAAAGGGCGAGGGTAGGTGTGTTTGGCTTTGGCGATCGAGGCGACAACGTGGCCGGTAGTCGCCATCGCGTCTTCGGTGACTGAAGACAGGCGCTGATCATCTCATCCGTCGACTGCCTTGCAAGCGTGCCCGAAGCAACCGTGCGCAATCGATACGTTAGCGCCTCGCAAGCGGTGTGGGCGCGCGATAACAAGGCGGGGGTCTCGCGTTTTCCGCGCTCCGGGATCTACCGGGTCGGCTAGAGCCGTCACGACAAAACGCCGGGCAATGCCCGGCGTTGCGGTCAAACGGGGTGATCGGTCGTGCCTTATTGCATCAGCTCGGCCACCTTCTCCCTAGTCTGACTTGCGAACACCTTATAACCCTCCAGGTTGGGATGAAGCTCGTCAGCCTCGAAGAGCGCCTTATTCATGGTGTCATCGGAGTTGGTGAACGCCTGGCGCATGTCCAGGAAGTGAATGCCCTCTGCGGGATTATGCATCGTCGCCAGACCTGTATTCATGCGCTTGGTCTGGGCGTCGCCAATGCGGCCCTTGCGCGGCAGGATGCCCAGGAGCAAGACCTGCGTGCTCGGGTGCTCGGCCTTGATCTGGGTGATGATCGCTGCGATGCCTCCCAGCTTGGTGGCGTCGGGGTTGTTGTCCGTGGCGTTGTTGGTGCCGATCATGAGCACCACGACCTTCGCTTGCAGCGCAGCAGGGAACTCTCCGTTGACCACGCGCCACAGGACATGCTGGATCTTGTCACCGCCGATGCCTAAATTGAGCGCGCTATAAGGCTGCCAGGTGGCGCGAAAATGTTCCGGGAAGAGGTTCCGCCAGCGCGCGGTGATAGAGTCCCCGAAAAACACCAGCTCAGTGTTGAGTCCGGCGCCAGGCGTAATGCCGTTGTTGATCCATTTCAGGAAACGCGCATGGGCCTTTGCAAAGCCGACGAAGATTTGTGCGTTGGCGTCGAGATAAGGCAGGTCCAGTTTCGGACCCGGGATGTCGGCAGGCTGGTAGCGATCAACGAAGTAGACCGCACCGGACTGGCCGATCGCGAAGGCGCCGGATGCGCTGCTAAGGCAAACCGCGGCAACGACAGGGCGAATGAATGCACACAGGTTCATACAGCAGGTCTCGTGTGAGTTGTCTGCGCCATTGTACACTGAATGACGCTACTGCGCCGGAGTGGAAGCGGTTGCTTAGATTAGCAAAAAAACACCCCGCAATACCCGGCGTTGAACGCCAACGGGGTGAACGGTCGCGTCTTACGGCATCAGCCAGTCCACCTTCGGTCGTCTTGACCTTGCTTGCGAACACCGTGTAACCATCTCGGCTGATCAAGTTTCAATCCACGCCCGGCTAATTGGCCGGGCGATACCTCGCGGCGGTGTCGGTCATGACGGCCGGACGGATGTTTCAATCCACGCCCGGCTAATGGGCCGGGCGATACTCTTCAGCGACACGCCGATCGATCTGGGCTCGAAAGTTTCAATCCACGCCCGGCTAATTGGCCGGGCGATACGGTATAAAACGTCTGCCCGAAGACATCAACAAGAAGTTTCAATCCACGCCCGGCTAATTGGCCGGGCGATACCAGTGTTGCGGTGACCTCGGCCTCGCAGTTCTTATGTTTCAATCCACGCCCGGCTAATTGGCGGGGCGATACTCGGCAGGGTGCAGAGCGCGCGCACCGCCATCAGGTTTCAATCCACGCCCGGCTAATTGGCCGGGCGATACTTCGGCCACACAGAGGAATCGGTCCTCGCTGTAGTTTCAATCCACGCCCGGCTAATTGGCCGGGCGATACGCTGCACCCGCGCAGCGCGGCGGACCACCCGGTCGGTTTCAATCCACGCCCGGCTAATTGGCCGGGCGATACATGCGTGTCAGTACCGCGGTGGCATCGGTGTAGCGTTTCAATCCACGCCCGGCTAATTGGCCGGGCGATACTCTATCGCTTTAATCGATTGATCTGGCGACAGAACATCTCCAGCTTGCGCGATCCGCGGAACGGAGGCAACTCTTGGGTCGCTGTGGAGTAGGGATAACTCATCCATATCTAATAAAATCAATGTGTTAGGTTATGCGCGAACCTGCCGGGACTTTGCCGTTACTTGAGGTTCGCGCATCAGACGAGGAGGGGGCCGTCGAAGTTCACTGAGCGGAAAACACCGTACTGTTTGACCCGTAGCTCATGCGGCTCGGTCAGACGATAAAAACGCAGGTTGTCTTGGTCCAGGTCGATCTCCGCCAGCAGCGCACGCTCCAGCTCTTCGAATTGCATCTGACTCACCTGGCACTCGAAGACCGATTTCTGAACCCGTTGGCCAACCCGCTCGCAGACCTTGGCGACCCTGCGCAGCCGGCGTCGTCCCGCCGGAGTTTCGGTGGAGACATCGTATGTGGCAATGACAAGCATGGCGTGCGTCCTTGTTTCACTTGGCAAGGTAGGGAAGATAGCCTTGCATGTCACCTCGAAGGGTCCGGGCGAGGATACGGGCCTGGACGAAGGGCAGCAGCGCGAGCGGCATCTTGGTCTCGGACAGAGGGTGGGTGATCTCCTCCTGCTTGCGTTCCTGCCAGGCGGTGACGACCTGACGGCGGCCTTGATCGTTGAGCATGACCGCACCGCCCTCGCGCGCGTCGAAATCTTTGGCGTTGATCTGACCGCGGTTGATGAGAGTGAGGGCCAGCCGATCCGCGAAAATGGATCGGAATTCCTCCTGGAGATCCAGCGCTAGCGCCGCGCGACCGGGGCGCACGGCATGCAGGAAGCCGAGTTGGGGATCCAGCCCGACCGCCTCGGCCGCCGATCTGCAGTCGTTCATCAGCATCGAATACAGGAAGGAGATGAGCGCATTGAAGCGGTCCCGCGGTGGGCGTCTGGTGCGGCCGTCCAAGGCGAAGCTCTGTCGGGCCTGAGGTTTGACGACGAGATTGAGCGCTGCGAAGTAACCGCGAGCGGCTTCGCCTTCGATTCCGCGCAAAGTGTCCAGGTCCGCGGCACCCGGAACGGCGCGAAGCGACGCAGCGAGGGCGTCGGCTGCGCGTGCAAGGGTTTCAGCTTCGACGGGATCGGCGGATTCGCGGGCACCGCGCTGTAGAACCGAGCGGCTGTTTCGAAGTTTTCCGGCCACCATGGCGCGGGCGGCGGTCAACGCAAACTCGGGGTCGAGCGCGGCCCGATGTTGGGCTTGGCGGAGCAGGATATTTCCCGAGACGGGCCCCTCCAACCGTGCCTTGAAGCGGCCGGAGCTATCAAGCAGCACCAGCGACTTCCCCTCGTCCGCCAACCGATGCATCAGGGCCGGGGAGACCAGCACGTTACCGAAGCAGACCAGGGCGCCGATATGATGAAGCGGAACGCGCAGCTTGGTTTCACGCTCGACCTCAATGCGGACCGTAGCGTTGTCCAGGTGCACATAGGCGTTCGGCGTCATGACGTAGAGAGTGTTCTGTACGCTGTGCATGTCCTTAGGGCTCCTGCTGAGGCCGGAACGCCATCGCTGACGGCCTGTGGATCAGAACAGTTCCTTCAGCAACTGCTCCCGCGTCAATCCGTGGTGCACTGCCACGCTGTTGAGGATGGCCGAGAGCGTGCCCATCCGAATCGGATCATGGTTCGGAATGGTGACATGGTGCTCGCCCGCCTGGGTGGTGGTCAGTCGGATGTGGCTACCGGTCTGCCGATCCTGGACGTAACCGAGCGTGCGGAGGGCCTGTATGAGCGTGGTCGCCGACAGGTCGCGTGGGATCTTCACGCGGCGATGACCTCCTCGCGCGTGATGTGGAGGTGGATAAGACTGGGACGCTCCGCGGGATCGAAGTGGCAGCGCACGGCATCGCGCAGTTGAGCGTGCAGGGCGTTCAGGTCGTCCGCCTCGGTGAAGATGTCGGCCCCGATGGCACGGGCCAGGTAGCCGCCTTCGGGGGCGTCTTCGACGACGAAATGGATGTCGGTCATGGCTTGATCCTCTTTGACGTACGTGCGGAACCTTCTGAATCATCGGGCTGGAAGAGGGAGTGTAAGGCCGCGACTTGTCGATCGATTGCCGCGGTGCCCGCCGGGTCGCAGATCGCGTTCAAGGAGCACTGGTCACAGCGGCGATCGTTGACGGGCGGCGGTAGTCGGCCGGAAGCCAGCATTGCTCGAATCGCCTCGGCGCTCTCGACCACCAAGCGGCGAAGCTCAGGGGTCATCAGAACCTCCCGTCGGCGCCGGCTGGCGGCATGGTAGATGGCCCCCTTGAGGACTGCACGGCCGAACATCTCTTCCAGGCACATCGCTTGAGCGACAAGTTGCAGATCGTCGTTGATGTGCTTTTTTGTCGGACCGTGTTTGTACTCGACAGGGTAGATGGTCCCATCCGGCCAGAGCTCGACCACGTCGCACTTGCCGATCAGTCCGCACCAATCGCTCCAGACCGGCAGGGCGTATTCCAGCCGCGCACCCTCATGCCCAGCCACATGCGAGGCTCGGTCCACCCTTTCGTGCTCGGCATTACCCCTGGCGGTGTGGACGTTCTGCTCGAACTCGCCGTCGAGGTAGATGAGTCCGCAACGCCTGGGGCAATAGCTGTATTGGTTGAGCGCGGAAAGGTTGACGGGGTCGACCGCCGCGGCCGCGGGCACCAGCCCTGTATCGTCGTTCATTTCCACTTTCTGAACCCTCTGCACCACTCAAACAAAGCGCTGAAGGATCAACGCCTTGCCAGACTCAAGATCCAGGTCACGCGGCGACTGTTGCGGTTCTACCGTCGGGCAACAGCTCGACCCCGACGGGAAGACGCTCCGGATGTGTTCTGACCACATAATCGGCGAAGGTGCGCGGGGAACCCTTCAGGTCCGTTTGGTGATCGATCTCGATGATGGCGTTCGTCTGCTTGCGACCCGGCCCGGAGAAGTCGAGCAGCCTTTGGGCCGGGGCGCAGCCCAGCATGGATTGTCGCACCCGCTGAGTCGCATCGCTGTCGGTGCCGACATGCTTGAAGACATAGAGTCCTCGGAAGGCCATGACACCCTTCGACGCCGAGCGGTCGTGGTCCCACATGCCGAGCAGGGCCTCCCAGAGATGGGCTAGGTCCTCATCGGAAAAGCCGGTGCCTTGGGCAAGATGGGCTGAGATGAAGCCCTTGCAGGCATAAAGACCGTAGGGAATCAGAGATTTCCTGCCCATGGTGCGGAGCTTGTCTTCCTCCTGTTTGTTCTCCCATGCCTCGTAGTCGGCCATGGTTGTTGCTCCCGGGACCTTTTCAGCGACGGCCATCCGCGTGATGGACGCATCGATTGGGAGGATGGGATCCAATGAACGCGAGAAGGCGACCTGTACCGGCCCGCGGACCTGTCCGGCGTTGGCCCCTGTCGACATGACGGCGCCGAAGGTACGGACGTCGAAGAACTGATCGCTCATCCATTTGCGCGCGGCGTTGACTTGGGTGCGGTTGCCTCCGCCGCCGGGTGCCCCGCCGGTCGCGATATGCGCGGCGGTGATGGGCTTGTTCAGATTGGTCGCGTGCTCGATGAAGATGGCGTTTGGCGCCTCATTGCTGAACGCGGTCTGCACATAGTTGCGTATCCGCCGTTTGATGGCGACGTCCGAGACGAGTCCATGCATGTCCTCGGGATCAATGCGGGGGCTGTTGCCGGCATCGGGATCGCCGTTTGGATTCCCGTTCTCGCAGTCGAAAAGATAAAGAAATTCGTAGCGATTCTGGATTGTGCTCATTGGTGATCTCCTTGTGCTGAATCCCTATTGGTTTCATTCTGCGAATCGGTCGTAGAGTCTTTTTTGCCTGGCCGCAGCGCGGCGAGCTGCTGGTAGTAACCCAGAGCAAAGAGCCCCTGACCTTCCAGATCGAGGATCCGAGGAGCGCCGTCACCCAGCCGGCCCATGATCTCGGCCAACTGGCTCTCGTACCACCAAGCGAGCTTGGCTTCGAGTTTTCCCAAGTGATTGCGAGCATTGGCGGAAAGGCGACCGAGAACAAGGCCCGGAGTCTGACTGGCGGCTGAATAGAAGCGCTGTACCACACCGGCCCCGACATCGCCCAAGGCCGCGCGTTGCAGGTTGGCGAAGACCGCAAGGAGTCTTCCGCAATGGTAGGCGGGGGCCGGGTGGTCGGCGTTGAGATAGGGGGTCATGGCGGGGTCACCTCCTGGTGTGCGTCGAACGAAATAGGCCCGTATCAGACCCATGCGAGCGTGATTGATGGGCGGTTGATCCTTATCGATGACCTCGGTCCGAAAGCGACCTAGGGCTTGGGCCATCAAGGACCGGGGAATGGGCAAACCTTGTACGGCGACACGCCAAAGAGTCGCGGCGGTCGGCGCGGGCAGATCCTTCAGGTCTCGAACCAGGGCGCCGCAGACCGCAAGGAACTTGGGGTCATGGGCGAGCGCGCGACCATCACGCGCAACAATCGTCAGGTCAGAGAACCAGGTTGCGATCTGTCTGGCCAGGTCTTCGAAACGACCTTCCATCCAGTCTCGGATCATGACTCGCCCGGCGGCGCCGGAGAGCGTCAGTGCGTAGTAGTGGCTATCGCCCAAGTCGGCGCGCTCGCCGGAGCGGATGGCATCAAGCAGTCGGCGGACCGCCCCGAGTGCGGCGGCCTCGGTTTGCTCTTTGGTCTCCATGCCCATGAGAAACGCAAGTGGATCATCTTCGACGGCGATGGTTTTTTGATACCAATGCACGACGAGCGTATTGGCGAGCTTCCGGCTATGGCTGCGAATGAGATCGTTGAGCCCGTCAGCATACCGCTGCCCGGCCTGCTCGCCGATCGCTGCATTGTTGGATTGGCTCAGCCCGTAGGAGCCGAAGGATGCTTTGTCGAACCCGACCATCACGTCGCCCATCGCGAGCCCGCCGACGCCCGACAGGCCGGTGATCTTCGGATGAGTCGCCAGTGGGCGAACGGTGTTTCCGGTCAGGAGGCAACGCATGGCACCTTCGGGAGCCGCCTCATCACCAAGATCCAGCCGCGCCTCCGGGATCGCGCCGCCCAGATCGGCCTGGCGCCAATCGCGCCACCAATGCTGCACCTCCAAAACGTCGCGCGGATCCTGCCCTCCGATTCGCCAGGTCATCCAGTCAGTTGGTTTGGCTTTGTGCTCCCTCAGGGCTGCACGAACCTCGGCAACCCGCTCCGGATCAGCCATGAGGTCGACAAGGGACGACAGCGCCGGCAACGCATCTGCCGCCTTTCGGATTAGATCGACATAGTAGCCGTGACGTTTTCCGGTTTTGTCGTCGGGGGCCTCGTCACCCTTGATCAGCAGGGTGACGTACTGGCACGACTCGACCAGGAAGTGGGCGCGGCCCCCGGCATTCATGCCGTGCATGTCCGGACAGCGGTCGAGATCCTGACCACGCTTTCCGTCGCCTAAAGGGAGGATGCTGAGGAAACGACCATCGGCGGCCAGTTCCGCGGACCATCGGACTTCTCGGGACTTGAAGCCGGGCTCCGATGCGGTCAGATGCGCATCGGCATATTCGGCAAGTTGCTGGAGCATCTTCAGATCCCTCCCGGCTTCTTGACGGCATCGCTGTCGAAGGGCGGTACCTCCATCACGCCACAGCGCAGGGAGGCATCGAACAAGCTGATGAAAGGCCGCTCTCCATCCTTGACGCTCTCGCGCGAGAGGTCGAAGACGTCGTAAAGCATGAGTCCAAGATGCTGGTCGAGCGGGATCGGTGGTTGCGCTGTCGTGACCGGTTCGTCGAGATACTCGAAAAAGGCCGGAAACTCGCGACATCCGAGATATGGCTGTTGGAAGCACTTGCCGGCGCGGGCACGGCGTTGGAACTGGCTGTTCATGGCGCCCCATTCGGCTGCGAACGCGGGCTTGGGGACGATCCGGGCGGTCAGTCGGTAACGGACGTTCTTAAGCGCCAAGGTCTGACGTTGCGTGCGCCCCTTCTGATCCGTGCCGAGCTCGTCCTTACCGCCATCCGCCCAGAGCGGCTCAGGGTTGGCGGTACCCCTCATCCACTTGTTCAGCACAGCGGTTCCAGGTACCCGATCCTTGACCTCATTGCGCCGCAGGGCGATGTAGCGGGGCGGCTCAAGCACCTCGACGCGGGTGACTTGCCAATGGAAATACGGCCGTACGCGGTTACCCTCCCGGCGGGCGTCCCAGTAGATCGCGTCGAAGATGCCCCGTGCGGCAGAAGGAGTAATGACGGGATAGGAGAAGCGTTCGACCTTCATCTCCGGTCGGGTGAAGCAGGCGAAGTCGCCCCAGACTTCCAGGGTGTGCGTTCCGTTGGCCATGGTTCCTCCTATGGATTGCGGATCCGTATGCTGATCGGTTCTCGGAGACCAATGGCCTCCTCCTTCTCTTCCGGAAATGGCCTCAGCCAATAAGCACCCGTTCCGACTGGGGCAGGGTGAGCCCTCGGGTCTCGTCGTAGTGCTTGCCCCATGGATCCTCGAGAATAAACCACTCGTCGTGTTGTCGCTCGGCCTTTCCCGTTCGGCGGAGCTTCGCAGGGATGAGGATGCTCCATGCGGGGTGATCAGCCCAAGGTCGATAGATGCTGACGACGAGACCCTGGGCACACCTCATCCAGGCACCGTCGATGCCGTCCGTTTCCGCTGCAGCCCTCAACGCTTCGAAATCGGTCAGCCGTTCGCCCCAGGGCACCAAGACCTGGATGACGTCCTGTTCGATCAGCCGGTACAAGCGGGCAATCTCTGGGAAGTCACGGGAATTAATGGCATCGTCGAAAGCCGGGTTCTGACTGCCTGGTTGGGTCAGGTCGTAGAGTTGGCAGTAATAGTCTCGGAATGCCTCGGGGTCGTTGATATCAATTGCGCCCTGCTCCAGGAGGATCCGGCGCGTGACCTCTGCCGCCTGAAAATAGGCGTGGGTTGGATAGCGCCGACGCCAATCGCCCGGATCCTCGGGATCGAAGACCATGACCTCGCCGGGTTCGCTGAGCCGTCCTTCCCGATTGCAGCGCCCCGCCGCTTGGGCGATGGACTCGAGCGGTGCAAAGGCGCGAAAGACCCGAGGAAAATCCAGATCGACACCGGCCTCGACGCATTGGGTCGAGATCAGTCGGCAGGGTTCGGTGCTCGTAAGCCGGCGTCGCACTCGCTCGAGCACGGCCCGTCGATGCATTGGGCAAAGATTGGTCGAAACATGCTCGATGCTCGGCACAGCATCCAGAGCATCGAGCAGGGTCAGCGCGTGGCGCTTGAGATTCACGACCACCAGGGCTTGGGGAGTCTCTTGGATCTCGGCGGCGAGAGCGTCCCAGCTCCGCGTCTCGCCGGGAACAGGCCAGATCACGGCGACGCGCTTCAGGACGGCGAACAGGGCGGCATGATCGGGAACGGCCTCGACCGGTTGCCAGCCGGAGGCAGCATGCTGGCTGACTGCTTCATGCAGCGAGTCGAAGGCGGGCTGGGTCGCAGTGGCAAAGACGACGCTGGAGCGGTAGGCCGCCGACAGATGCGACAGGGCAGCCAGCGTGGGCACCGCCAGGTGCGCCGGCAAACTTTGAGCCTCGTCGAACAGGATGACCGACTCCATGAGGTTATGGAGCTTACGGCAACTGGACGGACGGTTGGAGAATAGCGACTCCAGCAGTTGAACATTGGTGGTGATGACGATGGGGGCGTCCCAGTTCTCGGCGAGCAATCGGCGTTCGCGCTCTTGAGCGGGCTGCGCGTCGCCGAGCGCGGTTTCGGCACCCAGCCCCGCCAGGCTGTGATGCTCCAGAACGAAATGCTCCGGGAAGCCTGCAAAGACGTCGCGGTAGACTCGAGCGGTCTGCTCGATGATGGTGAGGAAGGGAACCGCCAAGACGATGCGCGTGAGCCCGTGGCGTCGCGCATGCTCCAGTGCGAGCTTGAGCATGGCCAGGGTCTTGCCGGAGCCGGTCGGCGCAGTGAGGGTGAAGCATCCGGGCGACCCTTTGGCGGCAGCGGTGCAGGCGCTCCAAAGCGCCTCGCGTGCCTCCCGCACGGACGGTTGCGCTTGGGTTCCCGAGCGGATGCCCTCGCGCATATAACGATCGAGCGCGTCCAGAGCGGCTTGTGGATCGAGCACCGGGCCGGGCGTTCGATGACGCTTGCCGGCCGCGGTGCCGTCGAAATGGGCCTCCGTATCGAGGAAGTCGGCATCGACCAGACAGGAGAAGAGCAGGCGCACGTCGAGCATGGCTGCG
This sequence comes from Thiocapsa sp., assembly GCA_041741175.1. Classification (GTDB taxonomy): domain Bacteria; phylum Pseudomonadota; class Gammaproteobacteria; order Chromatiales; family Chromatiaceae; genus Thiocapsa. Next base: position 17,798 of record JBGSKP010000538.1, read on the forward strand.
ACCGCCTTATCCCAAGTCGTGACAGCCATGATCGGCGGCGTCCGGAAGTCCAAACCGTCGACGCGGGCACGGGCACAGAGTCGGTCCAGCTCAGGGTCGGAGAGGGTTAGCCCCTGAGGATGTCGGCTTATGAGCTTGGTTGGATCCAAGCCCAGCAGGGAGTCTCGATCCCCCCGTTGCAGCCCGACGTGATGGCCTTGAATCGCCAGGGCTGCGGCAACGGCCTGATGTTGCCTGAGTGCCGACCAGGCACCGATCGACCAATGATCCAAACCCGAATCCTGTCCCCGCAGACGTGCCTGGAAGCGGTCTCCGTACTTGCCGAGATCGTGCTGTTCACCGGCGAGACCCGCTTCCTCTCGCCAGGGGGCCGAGCTAGCATGAATTCGGGCCAGGCGGCCAACTTCTCTTAGATGGTCGTTGAGAAGGTGCCAATCTCCGGCAGGATTTTCGCTGTGTGCATAGAAGCGGTCATCCGTCATCGAGGGCTAACCTCCAGATCGTACCGTGTTCGACACTGGTCGCTTAAGTCTTTGGTGGGGCTTGAAATCGAGCCGTTGTTGCGGAAACGCTCGTCCATCCTGCTCCTTCTTTCCTGAGTCAATCGACTGGTCCTTAGGGTGTCCGCGGCCAGCGTTTCTATTGCCCGTTGGCCGGATTGTCTTGCGAGTGTAAAACAGGGGGTGACTCAAAGCGTGAGCCTGGGTGGAGTCATTTCGTCGACGCTGACTTGGAAAACAGAGGTGCCGCCGGGATTCGTGCTTCGCCCCGCCTGCCGGAGTGGGTCCGTCACAATGCGCGATGTCGTGATGGCTGTGGTCCTATGGTAGCCGAGCTTGCGCAATGGGCACGCGAATGGTGGAGCCGAAGGAGTGATGGCGCCGATGTCCAGCGGGATGCGCAGCATCAAATTGCCGCTGGCCCGACGGTCGGGCGGTTGCCCGAGCTGTGCGCACATCGACAGGTCATCGTCGACGGCTGCGTGAAATGCAGCTTCCAAATCGGCGACGCCTCGCCGTGAAAACCGACGCTATCCGAATGCCGGCCAAGTGGCCGACAAAGATCCTGTCGTCGGGATCCTACGCGATGCGAGCAGCATCGTTGCGGTAGATCATGGTGTTCATCGTGCTCATGGCGTGACTGCGATCTGTTGCGAGCGATTCGCGCAGTCACACCCAATCGATTGGCCCGATCATACTGCGCACCCGGTCACCGCAGACCCGACTCCACATGATTAGGTCGAGATCCATTCGGCGATTTCCGGCGTAAAGCATCCCGACTGGGCAGGGCTGCAAAATCAGGGGGCGACTGAAGTCGCCCCTACCTCTCGGTCGATTCTTTCCCGGAAATCAGGTTAACCTGTTCACCGAACCAGGAGCCCCTGCATGCCGACCCCGATTGTCCTCGCGACCCTGAACGCCCGCTTTGCGCATGCCTCGCTGGCGTTGCGCTATCTGCGGGCGAATCTCGGGCCGTTGCGCGAGGTCAGCATGCTGTGCGAGCTCGTGCTCGGGGCGGCGCCCGAGGAGGTCGTCGAGCAGCTGCTTGCCGAACGACCGCGTATCGTGGGGTTGTCGGTCTACATCTGGAACGTCGCGCCTTTGACGCGTGTCGTCGCCTTGCTCAAGGAGGCTGCTCCGGATGTGGTGGTCGTGCTCGGCGGTCCGGAGGTGAGTCACGAGGTCGAGTCCCAGCGGATCTGCGCGCTGGCCGACTATGTCGTGACGGGTTGGGGCGAGGTGACCTTCGCTCGGCTGGCGCGCGCGATCTTGGACGGAGAGCGGCCCGCGATGAAGGTGCATGCAGGCGAGCAGCCGCCTCTGGACAGCATCCGCTTTCCCTACGACGAGTTCTCGGACTTGGATCTGCGGCAGCGGAATCTGTACGTCGAGGCGTCGCGCGGCTGTCCGTTCAAGTGTGCCTTCTGTCTGTCCGCGCTGGATCGGACCGCGTGGCCGTTTCCGCTCGAGCCGTTGATCACGGAGCTGGAGCGGCTGTACGTGCGCGGTGCTCGCCGCTTCAAGTTCGTCGACCGCACCTTCAACCTCAAGATCGATCACGCCTCGGCCATCCTGGGGTTCTTTCTGGAACGCATCCGGGAGCGTCCGGACGACCTGCCCTTTCTGCACTTCGAGCTGGTCCCGGATCATCTGCCGGAGCGGCTGAAGGGGATGCTCGCGGCGTTTCCGGCGGGCACGCTGCAGTTGGAAATCGGTGTGCAGACCTTCAATCCCGAGGTGCAGGCGCTGATCTCGCGGCGCCAGGATGATGTGCAGGCCGAGGCCAATCTGCGCTGGCTGCACGCACATACGACAGCGCACCTACACGCCGATCTCATCATCGGTCTACCGGGCGAGGATCCGGCCTCGTTCGCGGCCGGCTTCGACCGGCTGATGGGGATCGGTCCGCACGAGATCCAGGTCGGCATCCTCAAGCGGCTGCGCGGTGCGCCGGTCTGTCGGCACGCCGAGCGGTTCGGGCTGGTGTTCAGCCCGGACCCGCCGTACAGCCTGCTCGCGAGCGATCGCATCGACCGGGCGACCATGCAGCGGTTGGTGCGGTTCGCGCGTTATTGGGATCTGGTGGGCAACTCGGGGCGCTTCGGTCGCACCCTGCCGCTCCTGCTGGGCGATGCGCCCTTTACGCGCTTTCTCGCCTGGTGCGACTGGTTTTATGCGGACTCGGGCAAGACATACGGCATCCCGCTCGAACATCTTTACGAGGGGCTGCATGCCTGGCTGTCCCCTGAGGGTCGGACGGTGGCCGCAACGGATGCTTTACTGGACGACTATCGCGCCTGTGGGGCGCGTGGACGGCTGTCGTTCGCACCCACACGGCTGATTCCACCGCCGTCGCCGAAGCGTGAGATGGCCACGCCGAGACGCCAGGCGCGGCATCTTAAACCTCGGACGCATTCCAGTTGTTGAAGGCGAGGAGCCACGAGGACAGGCCGGGATTAACCGCGCCCTGCGATTGCAGCAGCTCGCCGATCTCGATCATCATCTCGCGAAACGCGCGCACCTCCTGCCGCCAGACTTCCGCGGGCAACCCCGGATTATCGGCCATGGTCTCCGCGGCCAATGAGCCGGCGCCGGCCCACCAGTCGTTTCCGTTCAGGCATCGCCTGACCAGCGCGGGCGAGTTCTGGAATCGTACGACCTGATCGGCAACCTCGGGGGCACGCTGATGCCCGATCCGTTCAAGCAGCTCGGCAAGGCGGGTGAGGGCCGACAGCAGCGCGGCATCGGATTCATGCATGGTTACACCTCGTCGCGTCCTGAGATATCGTCCACCGGATAACACGTGCCTGGAGCAGGGTCATTTCAGATGAGCACCGAACTGTCGATTCGAACGATTGCGGAAAACGACTACCCGACCTGGAATCAATTCGTCGCCGATTCGCCATCGGGTAGCATCTATGCGCTTCCGGCCTATCTGGAGGTGTTGTGCCGTGCGACCAACGCCAGATTCAGCCTTGTCGGCGTGTTCAAGGGCAGCGAGTTAGTCGGCGGCATGCCTCTATATTTATCGCGATTCGGACCCGGCTGGATGGCGTCCAACCGGCTGCTGCTCTACTACCACAGCCCGGTGATCCGCGAGTATTCCACGAAGGTTCCGTTCGAGCGCACGTCCCGTCGGCTTGCCATCATGCAGGCTCTGGAGTCGCATCTGCGATCGTTTGACTGCCTTCATCTGCTGCTGCACATCCGACATCCCAACGAGGACGTTCGCCCGTTTCTGTCCAACGGGTGGGAGGTTCAGCCGAACTACAGCTATGTGGTCGACATCGCCGACCTGAATTCCGCCTGGGGGCGCGTGCATCAGAATCTTCGCCGCCTGATTGATCGGGCGACAAAGAGTGGCCTGACCGTGACGGACGATGAGGATGTCGCCAGCTTCTACCGCTTGCACCTCGACACGCACCGCCGCAAAGGCGCACCGGTTTATCTGAAGGAGCCCGCATTCCTCCGCTACATCCAGGCATTGCAGGCGCAGGATCTGTGCAGGCTCTATCACGCCCGGTTGCCCAACGGGAAATCGGTCGCAGCGCAACTGGTGTTGACCGGAGCGCACCCGGTCAGTCACACCGTCTGTGCCGGGGCGGATCCCGCCCACCTTGCACTCGGCAGCACGCCTTTCTTGCGCTGGAAGGCATTTGAGTCGCTCTCGGCGCTCGGCTACGCGGGCAATGACCTGACCGATGCGGCGCTGAACGACGTCACCCGGTTCAAAGGCCAGCTCGGCGGCGAGCTGGTCCGCAACTGCGTCGCGACCCGGCCGGGCAACAGACTCTTCAGAGCCTATCGCGCGACCAGGCAGACGACTCGACGGATAAAAAACGTCTTGAAGCGGCTGCGTTAAAGCGCGTCCTGCTTGTGTCGTGGGTGGCGAAGGCCAGCGCGCAGGCCGGGGTAATGGGGCCAGTCGATGGGCCGTGATGAAGCCCTCGCCCTACCTGTCGAGCCAAGGCACAGGGTCAGCCGCTCCCCGGCTGTCGGGATCGCCGAATGGCATCAGATGTAGAGCGCGTCGATCTCGCGCGCGAAACGGCGCTCCAGCTCGGCTCGCTTGATCTTCATGGTCGGCGTCATCAGGCCGTTTTCGACCGTCCAGGATGTCAGGCTCAGATGGACTGTATGCACCTGTGCGTAGCCGGGAAAGGCGCTGAGCCGATCGGCAACATGGGCCAGCACATGCTCGGCGACGGCGCTGTGATGCAGTGCCTGCGGATCGTCCGGGTCAAGCCCGAGCGCGACTGCCAATCCCCGCCAGGGTTGCGGTGCCAGCACCAGCATGGCGGCGAGATGGGAACGCCCTTCGCCGACCACCATCGCGTACTCGAACAGCGGATCCATGGTCAGGGCCATTTCCATGTCTCCCGGCGGGACTTTTTGTCCGGTCGAGGTGATCAGGATCTCCTTGAGCCGTCCGCGGATTGCGACATAGCCGTCGCGGATCTCGGCCACGTCGCCCGTCTTGAGCCAACCCTGCGCGTCGATGACCTGCGCGGTCGGGTCGGGCTGGTGCCAATAGCCCTGCATGCAATTGGGTCCGCGCACCAGCAGCTCATCCTGCGGACCCAGACGAATCTCCACACCGGGCAGCGCCAGACCGACCCAACCCGGCCGGAAGTCCTTCGGTGCGGTGTTGGTCACGACCGGCGCGGCCTCGGTCAGTCCGTAGCCTTCGGTCAGAGGCAGACCCAGACCGACGAAAAAGCGTGCCACCGTCGGCGATAAGGGCGCACCGCCACTGACTGCAACCCGCATGCGTCCACCCAGTCGCTCCAACACCGGCCTGGCGGCCAGATGACGCAGCAGCGGCCAGAGGACCCGGTCCATCGGACCCGGATCAGGCATGCGCCCGGATGCGGCCTCGAAGCGCTGCCAGCCCAGTGCGAGCGCTTTGTCGAACAGCCGGCGCTTCAGCCCCGTTTCCCCGAGCTTGGCCTGGATCGCCAGATAGATCTTGTCGTAAACACGGGGCACGCAAAGCAGAACAGTCGGGCGAATGCTCAGCAGGTCCTCGCGGAGCAGATCGACCGAACGCGCATAGGCAACGCAACACCCGGCCATCATCGGCAGATAGGCGCCGACGGTCCGCTCGAAGGCGTGGGCCAGGGGCAGGAAGGAGAGAAAGACATCGGTCGGCAGGGCTGGGATACGCTTCAGAACCGCCTCGGCGTTGCTCAGGATGTTGCGGTGAGAAAGCATCACGCCCTTCGGTGACCCGGTGGTGCCCGAGGTGTAGACCAGCGTTGCCAGGGCGTCCGGGTCATCGCACAGGACCCGTAGCCCACCGGTATCCGCGGGTAGCCAGTCGTCCAGACCGCGCAGCAGGGTGTCGTGCGTCGACCCGTTCAAACGCATGCACAGTACCCGTTGCAGCTGAGGGAAGCGATCGCGCAAGGCCGCCAGTGGCGCCCAACTGCGATCGTCCGCGATCAGCATCAGCCGGGCGCCCGAGTCGCCGAGGATATGGGCAAGATTGCCCGGGCTGTCGCTGGTGTAGAGCGGGACGGTGATCAGCCCGAGACCGAGCGCGGCAAGATCGAAACACATCCAATCCAGGCCGTTCGGAAGATGGACCGCAACCCGATCGCCGGGCTGCAGACCCTCGCCGGACAGACCCTGCTGCCAGCACGCGACCCGCTCGGAGACCGCCTGCCAGTCGTAGTCGCGCCACACCTCGGACTCGGATTGGCGGTAGGCGATCTGGTTCGGCGTCAGCTCGACACGGCGGGCGAGCAGTCCGGGGAGGGTTCGCGCGGTGTCAGTTGGAATGGCCCACTGCGGTAGGCGCAGAGGCTCGCGCCCCTGTTGGCCGGCGGACTCGGCCGCCGGCTGGCTTGCCTGACGCGCGTCAGTCTGGCGTATTTCGACCTTTGTGTGCATAAGGCGCCTCCGATGACAGCTCAGGGCCGCGGCGGATCCGGCGCACCCCTGTCGGGGTGAATCTGCGACACCTGAGGCGGAGCCGCGGCGATCTTTTACCTGAAGTATAGGAGCGCCTCGGAGCATTGCAGGATGTCGCCAGAGGACACGAGCAGGCGATCCTCGCCCGGAATCTCGGCAATCACCTCGGCTGGCACGTCCGGGGGACCTCTGCCGCGAGCCAATCGGTTTCAGCAACGCGCAAGCGGATGCCGTAGTCGGCAACCAAGTCGTCGTCGGCCTCAGCCGCGGCCGTCAGGCCGGCGCGGGGCGCACTCGCCGTGACCACCAGTCGGCCTCCGGCGGTCATCCAATGATCGAGCGCCCGACGTCGGTCGATCGGCCAGGTCGACCCCTCGACCGACTCCTGCGAATCTCGCTCACGGGGCAGCCAGAGTGTCACCTCGCGTGTGCCGCCAAATGCGTCGTCCTTAGACGACATCCTGAACCAGGATCCGAGCCTGCTCGGGGTCGGGCAGGCGGCTGGTGGCCATAGTTCACACGCGTGAGATAGCCGACGACGGCGTCGATCGACAACCCATTGAAAAGCAGAATGACAATGCTGCCAAAGCCAAGAAGCAACCCACCCGCGAAGAAGGTCCGAAAGCCGATCCCGACGTTGTTCATGACATCGAAGCCGAACATGGCCACATCCGTATCGGCCTGCCGCTCGCTGCCGCGCCCCGACGTGTGCCGGGCCGGATCGTAGAGCCCCTCGGGATCGGCTACCTGTGCGGCATCCAACAGGCTGTAGACGAGGTCGCGATCCTGGTGAACGGCGATCCCCATACCGAACATGGGAATGAAAAAGAGCGCGGCGATCAAGCCGCGGCTGTAGCACCGACTGTGCGCCAATGCGCTGTGGGCGCAGACCTGCGGGTGCAGACGCGGAAAGTCATGTCTGGCAGGAAACCGCGCCCGGCGGCTTTTGCGCCCTTCCTAAGGTGTCCAGCAGCTCGCGATAGTCGGACCTAACCTAGGCTTCAGTGCTCTCGAAGAGACGCTGTTTCATCGCTGGTGGCTCCCCGGCTTGCTGCGGCCACCACGGGCAATCCAGGCGGCCCATCCGGTAAGCCGGGCGACCGCAGCCGCGCCCTGCGCACCGGTCGG
>JBGSKP010000539.1:0-15845 GCA_041741175.1 Thiocapsa sp.
GGCAGATCTGCTCACGGTGCGGCTCTGCGATCAAATGAATGCGGGCGCACAGCTGTGCGCAGGGCGCGCGGCCGGGACGGCGCGCTGTCGGCTCTTCGATCTCGACCCGCAGCAGGGTGTCGGCCTCGTCGTTGACGAGGCGAAAGGCGCTGAAATGGCTCTCCACTTCGACAACCGGCAGGAGACGGCGAACCGGGCAGAGTTTGAGCAGCCGTTCGCGGACCGGTCCGGGCGGCAGATCGGACACCAGACCCAAATCCCCAGCGAGGCTCTGAGAGAGCTCGGGTGAGCCGCCGTCCAGAGCGCTGCGGATCAAGCGCCGTGTCGTGCGCTGCGTTCGACACTCCAGCACCGCGCCGTCGAGAAAGATCGCCCAGTCAAAAGTGTCGTAAAAGACACGCGTCAGCGTCTCCGTGGGCACCAGAATCGGTCGATAGAGCCCCATCAGGAGTTCCGCGACCTGATCGGACGGGATACCAGCCGGTGCCTGAAGCTCGGTTGTCGAATAGCTCACGGGAGTGATGCCCACCGCATGTAGAGTGTTCGCCGCATGGCAGGCTCCGTGCCTGTCCAGGCCGCGTGATGCCGTCTCGCAGTCGTGCTTTGGCGACGACGCATTGGCACAATTTGCGCTTCCGATGATCGGGGTGGATTCGAAATCGTCACCGCTTTCCGTTAAGGTCGACTTCTGATCCTAGCCTCGTCTCAACCCTCAAAAAGGTGTGGAACTATGAGCAAGCTCGAACAACTCAAGACCATGACCACGGTCGTCGCCGACACCGGTGACTTCGAGTCCATCGCCGAGTACAAGCCACAGGATGCCACCACCAACCCCTCGTTGATCTACAAAGCCGCCCAGATGCCGCATTATCGCGAACTCGTCGAGGACGCCATACTTTTCGGCACACGCCAGGGCGGCGCCGATGCCGCGAGCCAGACCCGCGCGACCATGGACAAGCTCGCCGTCAACTTCGGCACCGAGATTCTGAAGATCGTTCCGGGACGCGTCTCCACCGAGATCGATGCACGCCTGTCCTTCGACACCGAGGCGACGCTTAAACGCGCCGCGGCCCTGGTGGAGCTCTACCAGAGCGTGGGAATCGACCCCGCAACGCAAGTCCTGTTTAAGATCGCCTCGACCTGGGAGGGTATCCGGGCGGCCGAGATCCTCGAGCGCCAGGGGCTGCACTGCAACCTTACCCTCTTGTTCAGCTTCGCCCAAGCGGCGGCATGCGCCGACGCTGGGGTCACGCTCATCTCACCCTTCGTCGGCCGCATCCTCGACTGGTATAAAAACACCGAAAACGTCGCCGGCTATCCCGCCGACGAGGATCCGGGCGTACAGTCCGTGACCAGGATCTACAACTACTATAAACGACATGGCTATCGCACTGTCGTAATGGGCGCAAGCTTTCGCAACCTGGACGAGATCCTGGGCCTGGCGGGCTGCGACTATCTGACGATTTCACCGGCCCTGCTCGGGGAGCTGGCCTCAACCGACGGTGATGTCCCGCGGCGGCTGGATCCCGAGCGCGCACTGAGCATGGATATCCCCCAAGTCACATTCAACGAACCCCTCTTTCGCTGGGAGCTCAACGAGGACGCCATGGCCACCGAAAAGCTCGCCGAGGGGATCCGGCTCTTTGCTGCCGATACGCGTAAGCTGGAGCAATTCGCCCACGAAGTCTGCCACAATTGCTGAACCGCGTGCGGCGCGCGTTTGGTCGGCCTGCGCCTGGACCGGCGCCCGGTGCGATTCACGCCCGCCGGCGTGAACGCGGTTCAGGATGAGCTAAACCGCGCCGTCTCCAGCGGTCATCAATCCGCCGGGGCCGATCCCATCCAAAAACATCGCATACCCCACTGGGCGCGGTTTAAGTCGATTCAGGAGATTTTGATACCGAAACGAGAGACCAAACCGCCCTTGGTGCGCGGACACCCCTTGATTCGCTGACAGGGGCGACCGCGTCTGCTTGGTACCCGCAGATCTGCGCAGCCCCCTCGCCACGTAGGCGCGTGGCTTGCCCTCGCCAAACCTGGCGCTGCACCACCGGCTGGCGTCAATAATAACCAGCGTTTGCGCGGGCAAGCCACGCGCTACAGCAAGGTGGCTTCACCCGGTCTCGTGAGGGTCGCTTGCGGTCAGCATCGGGCGCTGGCCTGTCGGTCAAGCCGGTCGAGCGTGACTCAACGAGCCGGAGGGCATCTCGGCAGGGGTATGATGCGCGCCAGCGCGCCTACACGCAGACCGACAACAGGGAAATAACCCATAGATGCACCGGAAACCCAAGACAAGTAATCACTTAAACCGCGTCAGGAAAAACGCCGCTCGATTGCTCGAAGGTCAGATCAAAACGACAACAGCACATCACCTGCCGGACGCGGTTTAATGGGCCACCAAGCACGCAAACGCTTCGGTCAGAATTTCCTGCACGACCGCCAGGTCATCGACCGCATCCATGCGGCGATCGCGGCAACCCCCGGCGAGCGTCTCGTCGAAATCGGTCCTGGACAGGGTGCCATCACCGCAGGGCTGCTCAGCGCCGCCGGCTCGCTCGACGTGATCGAGCTGGATCGTGACCTGATCGCTCCGCTGCGCGATCGCCTTGGATCACTCGGTGATCTGCGCATTCACCAGGGCGATGCCCTGAAGTTCTATCTGTGCACGTTGGTGACCGACGGGGCACGGTTGCGCCTGGTCGGCAACCTACCCTACAACATCTCAACCCCTTTGCTGTTCCGATTCATGGAACAGTCCGACTGCATCCAGGACATGCATCTGATGCTGCAGAAGGAGGTCGTGGAGCGGATCGTCGCCGATCCGGGTGACAAGACCTACGGACGACTTTCGGTCATGGTCCAGACCCTGTGCTCGACCGACTGTCTGTTTCGCATCGGCGCAGGCGCCTTCACACCGGCACCAAAGGTCGAGTCTGCCTTTCTGCGACTGCGACCCCATCGCCCGCTGCCCTACCCCATCACGGACCCGGCACTGCATGCGCGCATCGTCGCCGCCGCCTTCGGTCAGCGCCGCAAGACGCTGCGCAATAGTCTGTCCAAACTGGTCGATGCCGACCTGCTCGTCGCCAGCGGCATCGATCCCAGGCTGAGGGCCGAAAACCTGGATGTTGCCAGTTACGCACGCCTGGCAAACGCCGCTTGCAAATTCCCGTCCATACCCTGAAATTGACCAGCCCGATTGAGGTTATTGTCGAACGAGGGCTTCACGATGGATGACGAGGATTTGGGCGAGATCAGTTTCGACGCGGACGGTGACATCAAGCTGGCGCGGGCCAATGACGTCCTGCCGATTCAGATACCCATCCTGCCGGTTGCCTCGCGGCCCTTCTTCCCGGGTCAAGCCGTGCCGTTGATGATGGATGCGCAGAATTGGGCGTCGACGCTCAAGGCCGTCAGCGACAGCGAACACAAGATTCTCGGCGTCGCGCTGGTGCGCAGCGAAACCTCGGAGGAGGCTCGCCCGAGAGACTTTCACCCGATCGGCACCGTGTGCCGGGTGCATCGCGTCCACCAGCAGGACGGTCATCTGCAGGTGCTCGTCGAGTGCCTGCAGCGCTTTCGGATCGCCTCCTGGGTCAGCCGGGACGTTCCCTTTGTGGCCCGCGTGACCTATCTGCCCGAGCCGGCGGGTCCGCACAATGACGAGGTCAAGGCCTACGCCATGGCCGTCATCAACACCATCAAGGAGCTGCTGCCGCTCAACCCGCTCTATGTCGAAGAGCTGCGGATGTTCCTGGATCGCTTCGGCCCCGATGATCCGTCGCATCTGTCCGATTTCGCGGCCAGTCTCACCACCTCGACGAAGGAGGAGCTGCAGGAGGTGCTGGAGATCGTCCCGCTGCTGCAACGCATGGAGAAGGTGCTGGTGCTGCTCAACAACGAGCTTGAGCTCGCCCGCGCCCAGCAGAAGATCCGGCGCACGGTCGAGGAGAAGATGCACAAGCAGCAGCGCGAGTTCTTTTTGCGTGAGCAGCTCAAAGTCATCCAGAAGGAGCTGGGCATCGCCAAGGACGACCGCACGGCCGAGATCGACAAATTCACCGCGCGGATCGAGCAGCTCGTCCTGACCGAGCAGGCGACCAAACGGGTCGATGAGGAGATGGATAAGCTGCGCATGCTGGAGACCGGCTCTCCGGAGTACGCGGTAACTCGCAATTATCTGGATTGGATCACGACCCTGCCCTGGGGCCGGCACTCCGCCGATAAGCTGGATCTCAAGCGGGCGCGCCGCGTCCTGGATCGCGACCATTACGGCCTAGAGGATGTGAAGAAACGCATCCTCGAGTTCCTTGCCGTCGGCATCCACAAGGGTGAGATTGCCGGCTCCATCATCCTGCTGGTCGGCCCGCCCGGTGTGGGCAAGACCTCGATCGGGCACTCCATCGCCGATGCGCTCGGGCGGCGCTTCTATCGCTTCTCGGTCGGCGGCATCCGCGACGAGGCCGAGATCAAGGGCCACCGTCGAACCTACATCGGCGCCATGCCCGGCAAGTTTCTCCAGGCGATCAAGGACGCCGGCACGGCCAATCCGGTCATCATGCTCGATGAGATCGACAAGGTCGGCGCGTCATACCACGGCGACCCGGCCTCGGCCCTGCTTGAGGTCCTGGACCCGGAGCAGAATAGCGACTTCCTCGATCATTATCTGGATCTGCGGTTTGATCTGTCCAAAGTGCTCTTCGTCTGCACCGCAAACCAGACCGACAGCATCCCCGGCCCCTTGCTGGACCGCATGGAGGTCATTGCGCTGTCCGGCTATATCGCCGAGGAAAAGCTTCAGATCGCCAAGAAATACCTCCTCCCCAGACAGATCGACCGGGCAGGACTTGCCAAACGCACGGTCACCCTGGACACCCGGACCCTGCGCGCCCTGATCGACGGCTACGCCCGCGATGCAGGCGTGCGGCGCCTGGAGAAGCAGCTCGGCAAGATCGTACGCAAGGTGGCGGTGCGGATGCTCGAAGGCGAGGAGACGCCGATCAGCGTCGGCGAGAGCGACCTCAAGGACTATCTCGGCAGCCCGGTGTTTCGCGACGAGCGCAAGCTCTCGGGCCCCGGCGTCGTCACCGGGCTGGCCTGGACCGCCATGGGTGGGGCCACACTCTCCATCGAAGCCGCCCGGACCCACAGCTTCACGCGCGGCTTCAAGCTCACCGGCCAGCTCGGCGACGTCATGAAGGAATCCGCCGAGATCGCTTATGGCTACCTGGTCGGCCACGCCGCCGAGCTCGGCGCCGATCCGGCCTTCTTCGAGAACGCCTTCATCCATGTCCATGTCCCGGCCGGCGCCACGCCGAAGGACGGCCCCTCGGCCGGAATCACCATCACGTCCGCCCTCCTCTCCCTCGCCCGCAACCAACCCATCCGGCGCCTTGCCATGACCGGCGAGATCACCTTGAACGGCGAGGTCTTCCCGGTCGGCGGCATCCGCGAGAAACTCATCGCGGCGCGGCGCGCCGGCATCCGCGAGATCATCCTGCCGGAGGACAACCGAGGCGAATTCGAAGAGGTGCCCGAGCATGTCCGCAAGGGCTTCAAAGTGCATTTCGCCTCGCGCTACCGCGACGTCCTGCCGCTCTTGTTCGGAGCAACGCCGAGGGCTTGATCCAGCGGCCGTCAAGTCTGCCGGGGTCGATCCCATCCAAAACATCGCATACCACGCTGGGCACGGTTTAACCTAAATCCGGTATTGATAACCGCAAAGGCGCAAAGGACGCAAAGAAAAACAAGAACTTGTAATGCGAACGACGTTCACCCTTTGGGTGAATAACGGCATTGAAGCAAGGCATTGAAAGCCTTTGCGTCCTTTGCGCCGTTGCGGTTCAACTACTGTTTTTAGGTTAAGTCTTCTCGTCCAGACACTGCTTCAAGGACAGACGCCAATCGGGCATCACCAACCCGAAGGTCTCTTGGAAGAGGCTGTTGTCCAAGACCGAATAGAGCGGGCGACGCGCCGGCGCAGGATATTCGGACGAGGGGATCGGAATCAGGTTCGCGTCCAGGTCGGCGTCTTCCAGGATCGCGCTCGCGAACCCGTACCAGCTCACCTGCCCCGAACCGGTGAGATGATACAGCCCGCCGACCTTCTCCAGATCCAGCTCGCCGCGCAGCACCCGATAGAGGACCAGAGCCGTCGCCGAGGCCAGCATCCGGCTCCAGGTCGGTGAGCCGATCTGATCGTCGACGATGCGCAGCTCGTCGCGCTCCTTGAGCAGCCGCAGCATCGTCAGCAGGAAATTGGCGCCGCGGATCCCGTAGACCCAACTGGTGCGAAAGATCAGCGCAGGCGCGCCCGAGCCGAGCAACGCCTGTTCCCCGCCGAGCTTGGTTTCGCCGTAAACATTGAGCGGCCCGGGGGCATCGTCTTCCCGATACGGCCGATCCATGCTGCCGGAGAACACGAAGTCCGTCGAATAATGGATGACGGGCGTTCTGCGCTGAGCCAGCGCGGCCCCCAGCTCGCCCACCGCATCGGCATTGATGCGTTGCGCGGCTTCGCGGTCTGTCTCGGCCTTGTCCACTGCGGTATAGGCGGCGGCGTTCACGACCGCGTCCGGGCTCGTCTCCCGGACCAGCCGGGTCACGGCACCGGGCGCCATCAGGTCGATGACGGGTCCGTATTCCCCTTCCAGGGAGGCCGGGATGACATCGCCGAGTGTGGCCAGCGTGCGCCGCAACTCCCAGCCGACCTGGCCATTGGCGCCGATCAGCAGGATACGGGGCCGTTCAGTGGTCTTGGACTGTGTGGTCATGGATAGTCCTCAAAGCCGGGGAGACGTTCGGGTGGGATCGCGCTCAGGCGCGCGGCGTCGGCGTCCTTCGCAGACAATTCGGGCGTGCCGTCGAGCGGCCATTCGATGCCGATGTCCGGGTCATCCCAGCGGATACTCAGCTCGGTCTGGGGGCTGTAATAATCGGTGTTCTTATAGGTGAAGAGTGCCGTCTCGCCGGTGACGAGAAAGCCATGGGCAAACCCCGGCGGGATCCAGAATTGACGTCGGTTCTCGCCCGACAGGGTCGCCCCGACCCAACGCCCGAAGGTCGGCGAGCCACGCCGCACATCCACCGCAACGTCGAAGACCTCGCCGGACATCACCTGCACCAGCTTACCTTGCGCGTGCGGGTGTTGCAGATGCAGCCCCCTGAGCACGCCCTTGCGCGAGAAGGAGAGATTATCCTGCACCATCGCCGAGTGGATTCCGAGCTCGGCATAGCGGTTCGTCCGATAGGTCTCCATGAAAAAGCCACGCTCATCGCCCCACACCTTGGGTTCGAAGACGAGGACGCCGGGAATCGTGGTTTCCAGAATGTTCATACGCCCCCTCGCCGAAGCAGACTCAGCAGATAGTCGCCGTAGCCGCTTTTCTTCAGCTCCTCGGCCATGGCACGCAACTGATCGTCGTCGATCCAGCCGTTGAAGTAGGCCACCTCTTCCGGACAGCAGATCTTCAGGCCCTGACGACGCTCGATCGTCTCGATGAACTGCCCGGCTTGCATCAGCGATTCGTGCGTGCCTGTGTCGAGCCAGGCGGTGCCGCGGCCGATCCGCGTCACATGCAGCTCGCCACGCTCAAGATAGCGGATGTTCAGATCCGTGATCTCCAGCTCGCCACGCGGCGAGGGGCGCAGCCCCTGCGCCAGCTCGCACGCCTGACCGTCGTAGAAATAGATACCGGTCACGGCCCAGTTCGACTTGGGATGCTCGG
The DNA here is from genome assembly GCA_041741175.1 of Thiocapsa sp. Lineage (GTDB taxonomy): Bacteria > Pseudomonadota > Gammaproteobacteria > Chromatiales > Chromatiaceae > Thiocapsa. Next base: position 7,728 of record JBGSKP010000539.1, read on the forward strand.
GTTTCTCTTCCAGACTCAGGACATGCCCGCTCTTGTCGAACTCGGCGACGCCGTAACGCTGAGGGTCCGACACATAGTAGCCAAAGACCGTAGCGCCCCGCTCGCGCGCCCCGGCGGCCCGCAGTTGATCGACCAGGCCATGACCGTAAAAGATGTTGTCGCCCAGCACGAGACAGGATGGCGAGGTGCCGACAAAGTCCTTGCCGATCAGAAACGCCTGGGCGAGCCCGCCGGGATGAGGTTGCTCGGCATAGTCCAGATACAAGCCCCACTGGGATCCGTCACCGAGCAGCGACCGGAACATCGGCAGGTCTTTTGGTGTGGAGATGATCAGAATCTCACGGATCCCCGCCAGCATCAGGGTCGAGAGCGGGTAATAGATCATCGGCTTGTCGTAAATCGGCAGCAGTTGCTTGCTGATCGACCGCGTCAAGGGATAGAGCCGGGTGCCGGAGCCCCCGGCCAGGATGATGCCTTTTCGATTCATGACGTGGATCCCTCAGTCGGCGGCACCGAGACGCTCGCCGAGATAACTGCCGTCGGTCACCCGCTGACACCATTGCGGGTGATCCAGGTACCAATCGACCGTTCGCCGCATGCCCGACTCGAAGGTCTCCTCGGGCTCCCAATCGAGTTCACGTTTGAGCTTACTGGCATCGATCGCATAGCGCCGGTCGTGTCCGGGACGATCGGTGACGAAAGTCTTCAGGCTGGCGTGCGGATGATAGGGCGAGTCGGGCAGACGCTCGTCGAGCAGGGCGCACAGCGTATCCACCACCTCGAGATTAGTCTTCTCGCTATTGCCGCCGACGTTGTAGACCTCGCCGGGAGTGCCGGCCTCCAGCACGCGCCAGATCGCCCGACAGTGATCGATCACGTAGAGCCAATCGCGGATATTGCCGCCATCGCCGTAGATCGGCAGCGGCTCACCCCGCTGCGCCTTGAGGATCATCAGCGGAATGAGCTTCTCGGGAAACTGGTATGGACCATAGTTGTTCGAACAGTTGGTCGTCAGAACCGGCACACCGAAGGTATGGAACCAGGCACGCACCAGATGATCGGACGCCGCCTTGGAGGCCGAATAGGGCGAGTTGGGCGCGTAGGGCGTCGACTCGGTAAAGAGCCCGGTCGGCCCCAGCGAACCGTAGACCTCGTCGGTGGAGACATGCAGGAAACGAAAGGCACCCCTGGCCGCGCCGCTGCGCCTGGACCAATGGGCACGGGCGCAATCGAGCAGATTGAAGGTGCCGACGACGTTGGTCTGAACGAACTGCGCGGGGCCGTCGATGGAGCGATCGACGTGACTCTCGGCGGCAAAGTTGACCAGAGCGTCGACGTCATACTCCGCGAGGAGACGGCTGACTAGCGCCGCATCGGCGATGTCGCCGTGCACGAAGATGTGACGTGGGTTGCCCTGCAGATCGGCGAGCGTATCGAGATTGCCCGCGTAGGTCAGAAGATCCAGATCGACGACTCGGGCATCGGTCGTCTCGAGGATGTGGTGGACGAAGTTGCCGCCGATAAATCCGGCGCCGCCGGTCACAAGAAGGGTTCGCACGCGCGATGCTCCATGACGCTGATGGTGGGACGCTTCAGCACTGCGTCCCGGAGTGAAAGGGCGCTGGATCAGTAACCTGTCGCTCTCGCCCGACCCGGAAGCGACGACAGGACGCCTTATACTCTGTTTTTTCTGAACCGCGTCGACTCCGGTGGCCATCGATTCGGGGGTCGTCGATCCACGCAATGCGGACGAAACACGACGACAGAACCTGTCACACCGGACGCGGTGTCTAGAAAGGAATGTCGTCGTCGAAATCGGCGCTGCCTTGATTGCCGCCCGACATGGGAGCAGGCGCAGACGCTTGGGGACGGTTGGCCGGGCGGGCTTGATACGCCGGCTGGTCGTCAAAGGGCACCGATGACCCGGCGCCTCCGCCGGGACGGCCATCGAGCATCTGCATTGTCCCGCTGATGTCGACCACCACCTCGGTCGTGTAGCGATCCTGTCCGTCCTGGCCCTGCCACTTGCGGGTACGCAGCTTGCCTTCGACGTAGATCTTCGAGCCCTTATGCAGGTACTGCTTGACGATCTCAGCGATCTTTCCGAAGAACACGACGTTGTGCCACTCGGTGCGCTCCTGCTTCTCGCCTGTGTTCTTATCCTTCCATGTGTCGCTCGTCGCGATTCGGATGTTCGCCACCGCATCGCCGCTCGGCATGTAACGCACCTCCGGCTCCGCCCCGAGATTGCCGATAAGAATCACCTTGTTGACGCCTGCCATGCAGTCCTCCCGCGCCGCGCCGAACGCGGGCGAATGTTGTCTCGCTGAAATGACGCGGCCACCCCGGGCACGCTGCCTCAGGCCCGGGCCGAAAACGCCTGTAATCTTGCCCAATCCAAGCGGCCACTGTCCACCTTGAGGTAGGCGACGCCCTCGTCGATCGCGACGACGACATCCTCCACACCCGGGATCGCCAGTAAACGCTCGCGCAACCCTAATCCCTCCTCGGCCGGCTGATCCCCGAGCGACAGCACATGATTGGTCAGATTGGCCGGCATCACCATCGTTGCCGCCAGCGCGATCCACACCAGCGAGGTCGCCGCCCCGACCAGATAGACCGCATCCGCGCCGAAGCTCTGGTGCGCCAGTCCGCCGAGCAGTCCGCCCAGGAAAGCACCGACAAACTGGGAGCTGGAAAACACGCCCATGGCCGTTCCGCGTGCGCCGGCGCGCGCCGCCTTCGACACCAACGACGGCAGAATCGCCTCCATCAGATTAAAGACCGTAAACATCACCAGCAGCAGAAAGCCGACAACCCAGATCGACTGGTGGAAGAGATAGAAGCCCACCATGGACGCACACATCGCCGTGACCGCACCGAGCAGCACGGCCTTCACCTTGCCGCCGCGCTCGGCCATGATGATGAAGGGAACCATGATGAGGATGGCGAGCAGGACGACCGGCAGATAGAGCTGCCAATGATCCACCGGCGCCAGGCCGGCCGACTCGATCGACAGCGGCAACACCACGAACAGACTGACCATGGTGAGATGCAGCAGGAAGATGCCCAGATCCAGCCGGAGCAGGGTCGGGTTGGCGAGTACCCCGGCGAATTGATCGAGGACGGGCTGGGCCTCGCGATGGACACTGGAGCGTTCAGGCTCGGGCACGACATAGGCCAGAACCAACATCCCCGCGATCGCCAGCACGGCGGTCAGCCAGAAGATGCCCGAGATGCCGAGCCAGCGCGCCAGCGGCGGCCCGACGACCAGTGCAGCGGCGAAGGACAGCGCCACACTGATGCCGATGGCGGCCATTGCCCGGGTGCGCACCGCGTCGCGGGTGAGATCGGCGGTCAGTGCGATCGTCGCCGCGGCGATGGCGCCGCTGCCCTGAATCACCCGCCCCAGAATCACCCATTGGATCTGATCGGCGAGCGCCGCAACGACGCTGCCGAACGCAAACAGCACCAATCCGCAGTAGATCACCGGCTTGCGCCCGATGCGATCCGACAGCAGCCCGAGCGGGATCTGAAACAGCGCCTGCGTCAGCCCGTAGGCGCCGATCGCCAGCCCGACGAGGATGGGCGTCGCGCCATCCAGGTCGTGGGCATAGAGCGCGAAGACGGGCAGGACCATGAACAGGCCCAGCATACGCGTGGAGAAGATCGCGGCCAGACCGATGGCGGCACGCTTTTCCAGGCCGGTAAAGGCGACAAGGGGTTGGTGGGATGGAGTCAAAACCGTTGGCCTGCTAGGTCGATTCGGCGAAAGACGCGAGTATAAGGGCTTGTCGGCGATCGCGCCCGATCGAGATGGCTTCACTGGATCGCGCCGCTCGGGTGTTTGCGAAATGGATCCGGTGGCGAAAACCTGGATCGACGCCCGCGTAAGATGGGGATCAGTCGTGAGGCCGCAGCCGCCTGCGGCTTCGAAACGTCCACCAAGTTGCGGTCACTGGCGGTTTTGCGGATGATGATCCTGGGACACCTTAGACTACCAGGCGAAAGACTACCAGGCGAACCTGGACGCACTGGAGATTGTGGATTGAGCAGGCCCGGCCCCAAGCCCGACCGCCAAGGAATTCAACGGACGGTGTCTGTGGCTGGGATCGATCCGCGACACGCGATCCTGACTCGTTTGGGCTTTCGTTTCGGCATCAACGGGCCGCATGCGGCGCGCACGATGATGTTGGACGATTTGCGGGTGCTGATCGCGCACACGCCTTGCGGGGCGACGCATCAGGACTACACGACCGCAATCGTCGCCGAGAACCTTCTGGGTAAGTCGACCAAGAAGGCACGCGAGTTGTCGCTCCGGCATCTCGCCACGCTCTATGGTCTCGACCCCGCCAATCCGCTGTTTCGGGCACTTCGCCATCTCTGGCCGCTGGATACGGCGGCGCAGCCTCTGCTCGCCCTGACCGTGGCCCTGGCCCGCGATCCGCTGCTGCGGGCATCGCAACGCTTGATCTTGTCCCGCCCGATCGGCGCGCCGGTGCCGCGAGAGGATGTCGAGGCATTCCTGGCCGAGACCTTCCCCGATCGCTTCAGCCCCGCGTCGCTCAAGTCATTTGCCCAGAACATCGCAGGCACCTGGACCGCGGCGGGCTTCCTGCTCGGACATCGGCGAAAGATCAGATCTCGACCCGAGGTCAGCGCTGAGGTTGTCGCACTCTGTCTGTTCATCGGCTATCTGGAGGGCCGCTCGGGGCAGCGGCTCTTCTCCTCGTACTGGATGACGCTGCTCGGCGGCACACCCGCGGAGCTCGAAGCCTTGGCCAGAAGTGCGGCACACCGGGGGCTGCTCGTCTTCATGAAGGCGGGAGGTGTGAAGGAAGTGAGATTTCCGGGCTATCTAAGAGCAGAGGAAGAAGAGGTCAGACAGGAGGCATTGAATGTCGTCTAGGGTTCAAAAACTGGCGGGGGCCTACCGTCAGCACCTCACCATGCCGTGGCAGGTCGGACTCGCGGCGATCCAGCGTGTCGTCTTCGCGGTCTACGACAAGGCCGACGAGTTGCGCCTGCGGGCAAGCGTCGAGGAGTTCGCACTCGCCACGACCCAAGCCGGCAAGCACTGGCTGCTCATCGACCTGACGAACGCCTTTCCCGATTGGATGATGGCGCAGAAGGACCGCGACGCCTATTTCGAGAGCCCGGAAGACCTGGCCGGGTATCCGACCGGCGAGCTGACCGGATTCGTCTCCGACCTTATCGCCAGGCTCAAGACCGAAATCGCGGCGCAGAGCGGACCCGACACGGTGGTCGCGTTGCTCGGCGTCGGCACGCTGTTTGGCCTTGCACGCGTTTCGACCGTCGTCGAGGGCATCAAAGAGTCGATCACGGGGCGGCTGTTGGTGTTCTTCCCGGGCGAGCACCACCCGGAGCACCACAGTTACCGCCTCCTCGACGCGCGGGACGGCTGGAATTACCTTGCCGTGCCATTGCTCGCCAAGGACTGAGCAGACGTCGCATACCATAGAACCCCAGGATCCATATGCTCAACCGCGATATCTACAGCACACCGCCGAAAGAAAACCGTCTGGCCAATAACGGCGTGGCGGAGGTATCGGAGGACTTCTCCGAGGCAGCTCAGGCCGTTCTGCGTTACGAACTCGAGACCTTTGTCTGCGACGGCCAGTACGAGAAGGGTCTGGAGACCATCCTCGACAAATTCCTCCTCAACCTGGACTCGAAGACCGAACAGCCCGGCGTCTGGATCAGCGGTTTCTACGGCAGTGGCAAGTCACACCTGGCGAAGATGTTGCGTATCCTCTGGACGGACTACAGCTTCCCGGACGGTGCCGCGGCGCGCAGCATCGCCAAGCTCCCGAGTGGTGTATTCGCGCACCTCAGGGAGCTTTCGACACAAGGCAGGCGGCATGGCGGTCTGCATGCTGCGGCAGGCAAGTTTGGCGCGGGCGCTGGCGACCGGGTGCGCCTTGCGTTGCTCGAGATTGTTTTCAAGTCCAAGGGGTTGCCGGAGCAATACAATCAGGCCCAGTTCGTACTGTGGCTCAAGCGCGAAGGTCTGCTGGAGGCAGTTGACTCCGAGTTGAAGCAGGGGGGGAGCACGCTCAGCCAGGAACTCAAGGACATGTACGTGTCGAGCGACCTGGCCAAGTCGCTGCTCAAGGCCCGTCCCGATCTCGCCCACACCGAGCAAGACGCTCGCAGCCTCGTGAAAGCACAGTTCCCGCAGGTCACCGACATCAGCAGCGAGCAACTCGTCGACGCGATCGAGGCGGCACTGTCGGTCGACGGCACCTTCCCGCTCACCTTGGTCGTGCTCGACGAGGTGCAGCAATACATCGGCTCCGATGCCGAGCGTGCCTTCCAGGTGCAGGAGTTGACCGAAACCCTGTGCAAGCACTTCATGGGCAAGCTCTTGTTCGTCGGCACCGGGCAGTCCGCCCTGTCGGGCATGCCGAACCTGCAGCGGCTGATTGGGCGTTTCCCGGTGCGGATCATGCTCGGTGACTGGGACGTCGAGAACGTCACTCGTCAGATCATCCTCGCCAAGAAGCCGACCGCACAGCCTGCGATCGAGGCGATCTGGCGCGCCAATCTGGGCGAGATCTCGCGCCATCTGCGTGGCACCAAGCTCGAGCACATGACCGAAGACGAAGGTGTCATGACCTCGGACTACCCGCTGCTGCCCGTGCGTCGGCGCTTCTGGGAACGGGTGCTGCGCACCATCGACACCACCGGCACGGTCTCGCAGCTGCGCAGCCAGTTGCGGGTGGTGCACGAGGCCGTGCTCGCCACCGCCGACGCGCCGTTGGGTCAGGTCGTCTCCGGCGACTTCCTGTACGACCAGATCGCCGCCAATCTGGTGTCGACCGCCCAGCTGCCCAAAGAGGTCTTCGAGAACGTCCAGCGCTTCGCCGCGGGCGATGCCGACGCACAGCTCAAGGGCAAACTGCTCAAGCTCGTGTATCTCATCAACAAGCTGCCCGCCGATGCCGCGATGGACCTCGGTCTGAAGGCGACGGACGAGTTCCTCGCCGACCTGCTGGTGACGGATCTCTCGGCCGGCTCCAACGACCTGCGCAAGCGGCTTCCGGCACTCTTGGACGAGCTGCAGAACAAGGACCGCCTGATCATGGCCCTGGCCGGCGGCAGCGGGACCGAGTACCGCCTGCAGACACGCGAATCCAGTGCCTGGTACGACGAATTCCGTGCGCAGAACGCCGAGCTCAAGGCCGCGCCGCAGCGGGTGGAGCAGAAGCGTTCCGACCTGCTGAAGGCGCGATTCGGCGAGGTACTGAAGAAGGTCCGGATCGTCCAGGGCAAGGACAACGTCGAGCGCAAGCTCCACCCGACCTATGACGAGAATCTGCCCAAAGACCACGACAAGAGCCTCTACCTCTGGATCCAGGATGGCTGGCAGTCCGATGAAAAATCGGTCATCGCCGAGGCCAAATCAAAGAGCGCGGAGAACCCGACGCTCTTCGCCTTCCTGCCGGCACAGCACAAGACCGAGCTCGCCGACGCCATCGTCGCCTTGGAGGCGGCGCGCACCACCCTGCAAAAGAAGGGCAGCCCGTCCACCGAGGAAGGGCGCGACGCGCAGCGCTCGATGGAGAGCCGACAGCGCACGGCCGAGAAGGCGTTGGTCGACCTGCTCGACCGGCTCTTTGCCGGTATCCGCGTCTTCCAGGCCGGCGGACAGGAAGCCACCGACGGCAGCGATCTGGCCGAGCGCATCAACCGTGCGGGTAAGGCGTCCGCCATTCGCCTCTTCAGCCAGTTCGATGCGGCGGACCATGAACACTGGAGCAAGGTGCTCGACGAGGCGCGCAAGGGCAACCTCGAAGCCATGAAAGCCGTGGGCCATGCGCAGGAGGCCGACAAACACCCGGTCTGCCAGAAGCTGCTGGCCTACATCGGCCCCGGCAAGAAGGGCGCCGAGATCCGCGATCAGTTCGACGCGCCGCCCTACGGCTGGCCGCGCGATGCCATCGACGGCGCACTCTACGCACTGCTGGCCACCGGGCACCTCAAGGCCACGGACGCCGCCGGCAAGTCGGTCGACGCCCGAAGTCTGGACCGCGCCAAGCTCACCCAGACCAGTTTCCAGCGCGAATCCATCACCATCACCCCGCCTCAGCTCAT
>JBGSKP010000540.1:0-11576 GCA_041741175.1 Thiocapsa sp.
CGCCTGCTTTCGTGCCTACGCATCGCCGTGTCCGTTGCCGTCCACGCCGCAAGGCTCGATACTGGGCTCGCGGCGCACGATTACCCAGGCGGGATTCCCACCCGCTAGAACACGCGGCCTTGCCAGGCCGCACTGTCCCCGAAACCCTCGAAGTTCAGGGCCGGCTTGGGCGTAGCCAGGACGCGCGGGTTCTCTTCGGCCGCCTCAAGCATCAGCGCGTGCGCCTTGTCCACATCGGTATCATAGGCGACACCCACCACGATCATGAGTCGGGTGACGGCGTCTGAGAGCGACCAGTTGAGCAGCCGGCCGGTGATCAGCTCTTTGTTCGGGACCAGGAGCTCTTTGCGGTCGTAGCCGCGAATCGTTGTGGCACGGATGCGGATCTTGGTCACCACGCCATCGGTTCCGCCGACCGTGACCACATCGCCGACCCGGACCGGGCGCTCGAAGAGGATGATGATGCCGCTGACGAAATTCGCCACGATCTCCTGGAGACCAAAACCGATCCCCACGCTTAGAGCGGCCACCAGCCACTGGAGTTGGGACCACTGAGCGCCGACGCTGTTGAGCGCCAGCACCAGACCGACTGCGAAGATGACATAGGTCGTGAGGGTCGTGACCGTGTAGCGACTGCTCGAGGCGACATGCAGTCGCTCCGCCAGGATGATGTCCAGCATCGCGGGCAGTCGTTTGGCCAGCACCACAACGGCAACCAGGTAAAACAAAGCCATCGCCACGCTGGCGAGCGTGATCGGGCGCTGCACGGCCTCCCCGCCGAGGATCGAGGTGCTCTGCCACAGGGTCACCTCCTGAAAAATCCCCATGGCCGGAAAGACCGGCGACCAGATCGCATACAGACCGATCAGGGCCAGGACGACAACCGCAATGCCGAGCAACTCCCGACCGGCCGCGCTCGCCGCTTCCACATCGACATCCGCCAGATCGGATGGCGCCGCGAACAGTGATTCACCCGAGATCGCCTCGCGCTCCAACACAGCGACCTGTCGACGCTCGCGCGCCACCTGCCGTGCCAGGCGCCGCCGTGCGAGAGTGAGCCAGCTCGACGACAGCGCATGCAGCACCACCAACACCGCAATCAAGCCGAGTGTCAGAAGATAGGCGTCCCAGAGTACCAGCGCGGAATAGGCGTAACCCTCGATACCGAGCACGAGGATCAACAGCGGGAAAGCCGCCAGGAACGGATACCAGATCGGATAGGCGCGATGGAGGAGTCGCGAGTCGGCGCGCTGTTGACCGGTCGGGAAAACACCGCCCTTGGGCTGGAAGAGACGAAACAAGAACACGGCGACAGCCAGCATGGCGAACAGGGAGGCGATCCGCGCAACCAGTCCACCCAGGTCATAGGGGTTGAGGCCCACACCCTTCTCGACGAGCAGCATCGCCGGGATCAGGATCCAGATCAGCCAACCCAGCTCCGACCTCAGCTTACGTACCGTCGGCTCGGACCAACCGAAATGTCCGAGCGCCAGGCCGGACGGCAGACAGATCCCACGCAAGGCCAGCAGGCCGTACAGCACGATGGCGATGCGGACCAGGTGGGCACCGACAGTGTCGGAAATCCGCGTCCCCGCTGGAGCAATCTGCAGCTCCCAACCGGTCATGGCGAGCAGCAACGGCAGCGGAGCGGCGATCGTCAAGGTCAGTACAAGTGCAAACAGCGTCTGACGCGCATCGGCTTTGCTTCGATGCTCCATGCACATCGAGGTGCGCGCGATGGCCGCAATCAGAGCCTCGCGCTTCCAGATCAAGACGCCCGCGACCACGAGGACCAGCCAGTAACGGGGGGATGTCGTCATCTGCCCGGCGATGCCGTGACGCAGCTCCGACCAAACGGCCGGCGCCACAAGGAACCGCGTATCGCTGACCAGCTGCGCAAGATCCCGAGGGGCAACACTCGCCGTGCTGCCGAGCCAAAATAGATGTTCTTCCAGGAAATGTTTGTAACCGCGCGCAACGTCCAGCATCTGGGTGTCGCTCGCTTTCAGGGCCTGCAGCGCATTCAGATGCGCCTCTTCGGCCTCGATCTGCTTGGCGAGCAGCCCTTGGCGCGCGATGACCAACGCGCGGAGCTTGTTCCGCGCATCAGGCCCCTGATCGGCACGCAGGCCGGCCGCCAGTTCGGTCTCGGCGCGCTCCGGATCGGCGAGCCGCGACGCCTCGTCAAGGTGACGCAAACGGCTGCCATTGACCGCGGCGATCTGCCGATCGAGTGTATTCAAGGCGCGCTGGTAAGCATTCAGATCAGGCAGGGCGGCATGATGCTCGAGCAGGAGCGATCCGATCCCTTCCGTCAGGCCACTGACCTCCCGAGCGGCCTGAACACGCTCAAGCTCGCCCTTGATGCGCTCGGTCAGACGGATCGCCTCGGAGATATCCTCGTCATGGTCGTCAAAAGCCGCGACCGTCTCGGCCAGCCGCACGGTCAGTTCGACATTCTGTCGTGCCAACCCAATCAGCACGGGGTCCATATCCAGAGTCGCGCTCAGCATCCGCCCGGCCTCGTCTCTCGCGCGCGCCGCATCCATCGCGAATCGATCGTTCATCAGCGCCTTGAGTCTGTCGACCTGCGGTCGCAGCCGCTCGCTGCTGGCGGCCTCTTCGTCGCGCTGCGCCTTCAGGAGGTCCAGCCGCATCGGCAAACTGAGGAGTTCCTGCTCAAGCGCCCTGATTTCAGTGCTCAACGCAACATAGCGGGTCTCCAGACCCCACCATCCGGCCTGCTCCAGTGCGGGGGTCGGGGTTGCGGTCACCGCCGATTGCACACCTGCACCGGGGTCGACCTTCAGTGCGGCGGCGATTGCATCCTGCTGTTCCTGTGCCTCGGCGAGACGGCGGCGAATCATGTTCGGCCGCTCTTCGAAAAAAGAGTGCCGCCGCTCGAAGTCGGCACCCCGGGCCAGCGCCGCCGCCAGGTCAGCCTGAGTGCGCCGCAGATACCGCTCGATCTCCCCGCGCGTCGCATCCGGACCCACATCGATCGTCGAGGATTGCGCGCCATTATCAGCGTCAGCGTCAACCGCCAAGGTCCGCTCCCGGATACGGCGCGCCTCTTCCGGAGCGGCTTGCATGAGCGCTTCAAACCGGCCGGCACGATCCCGGTTGACGTCGGCCTCTTTAAGGTTACTCAACGCCTCTCGATAGTGTGCCAGGACCTTGGACTTGGTCTCGGCGTCAAGCTCGGCATCCAACTCGGTTTGTGCAATCCGGGCCTCAAGACCCTCCGCGGACATCAGCGAAAGACTCGTTGGCCCGATACCCACCGGTTCGGCGCACGGTACCGCCCGACTCAACAACAGGAGCAGACCCAGCACAAGCAAACGCCCCGCGGATAGCGGAGTCATGATCGGCCCCGCGGCGCGCCATCGGCCGGGCATGAACACTGCCGACTAATCGATCGTCTCCGGTATATAGCCCGGCGAATTGGGTCCCATGTTCTTCTCATCGGTCTCGGCCGCCTCATAGGGATCGCCTTCGGCGTAAGGTTCGCCCGCCGCGGCCTCCGCACCCTCGGCGACGTTGTCGATCACGCTGTCCCCGACGAGATCCCCGTCCGAAGCATCCACCCCTTCGATCACGACCTGATCGCCGCACCCGGCAAGGAGCACAACGAGCAGGGCAAGCGCCGGATACCCCATCAGGCGGGGCTTGGTGTCAACATGGGCCTTGATCATGGCTGCTCCGTTGTTCATGAGTGTGAAAAAACCGTTCAACCACAAGCGTGCCCGACTCGCGACGCGCCCGACGACAGGCGTCACGGCACCGACGTCTCGGTTTGCGGCGTGACGGTAGCTGCCTTGGCCTTGCCATGGAATTTCTCGCGGAACTGCTGAAAAACCACGTAAAGCATCGGAATCAGGAAGATGCCGATGATCGAGGCGGCAAGCATGCCGCCGAAGACGGCGGTGCCGACCCCACGCTGACTGGCCTCGCCGGCACCGCTGGCGATCACCAGCGGCACCAGGCCGAGGATAAAGGCGAAGCTGGTCATGAGCACAGCGCGAATCCGCAGGCGTGCCGCCTTGGTCGCGGCATCCAGGATGGAGGCACCCGAGGCTCGCTGCTCGATCGCGAATTCGACGATCAGGATCGCGTTCTTACTCGCCAGCCCGATCAGCACCACGATGCCGACCTGGGCATAGAGATCGTTCGGCAGACCCGCAATCCAGAGCGCCGACAGGGCCCCCAAGACGCCAACCGTGACGCTCAGGAGCACTGCGGCGGGCATCGACCAGCTCTCGTAGAGCCCGACCAGGAAGAGGTACGCGAACAGGACCGCCAGCCCCAACACGATCGGCGTCTTACCGCCCGCCTCCTTCTCCTGGAAGGCCGTGCCGGTCCACTCGAAGCCGTAGCCGGCCGGCAAGGTCTCGGCTGAAATCCGCTCCATCGCCGCGAGCGCGTCGCCCGAGCTGAAGCCGGGCGCGGGCTCACCCTGAATTGTCACGCTGCGATAGTTGTTGTAGCGCTGCAGCAGCTGCGGGCCCAGGATCAGCTCCGGTGTGAGCAGGGCACGCAACGGCACCATGTCGCCCCGGTCGTTGCGGACATGGATGCGGTACATATCCTCAATCCGCTCCCTGTCGGCCTCCTGGCCCTGCACCTGAACTTGCCAGACTCGGCCGAACTGATTGAAATCGTTTACATAATATCCGCCGAGCGTCGCCTGGAGCGCGTTGAAGAGATCGCTGATCTTTACCCCCAGGGTCTGCACCTTGTCGCGATCGATCTTCAGGAAGACCTGCGGATTATCGGTGGCCCAGGTCGAAAAGACACGTTGAAGCGCGGGATCCTGATTGGCGGCAACCACCAGGGCACGCATCACCCCGGCAAGCGCTTCGGGCGTGTGCCCCTGTAGGTCTTCGAGCTGGTATTCGAACCCACCCCCGGTCCCGAGTCCGATAATCGGCGGCAGATTGAAGGGCATGACCCTGGCGCTCGGAAGACCGGCGGTCTGAGCCGCGATCCGGTTGATGACGGCATCGACCTTCAGGTCCGCAGTCGGGCGCTCGTCGAACGGCTTCAGACGACCGATCACCGTCGCCGCATTCGATTCAATGGCCCCGTCGAGAATGCTGAACCCCGTGATCGTCAGGACATGAGCAACGGCAGGGTCGGCGCCCACGATCGGCTCGATCTCCTGCACCGTCGCAAAGGTGCGATTGACCGAGGCCCCCTGCGGCAACTGGACCCCAGCCATGAAGGCGCCCTGATCATCCTCCGGAAGAAACCCGGTGGGCGTGATCTTGAACATCCAGCCGGTCGCCACGCCGACCCCGAGAATCAGCACCAGAACCAGGATGGCGAAACGCACCAGACGCCCGACCACATAGGCGTAGCCATCCCGGACCCGGTCGATCCCGCCCATGACATGACGCATCAGCCCGCGTCGATGGCCGCTGGGTTTGAGCAGGATGGCGCATAGCGCCGGCGAGAGCGTCAGGGCATTGATCGCGGAGATCAGCATCGAGAAGGCAACCACGGCCGCAAACTGCTGGAAGAGCTGCCCGGTGATGCCCGGGATGAAGGCCACCGGCAGAAACACCGACAGCAGCACCAGGGTGATGGCGATGATCGGCCCGGTGATCTGGCCCATCGCCTTCTTGGCCGCCTCGCGGGGCGCCAATCCCTCCTCTTCCATGATGCGCTCGACGTTCTCCACCACGACGATGGCATCGTCGACCACGATCCCGATCGCGAGGACGACGGCAAGCAGCGAGATGGTATTGGCGGTGAAGCCGATCGCGAGCAGGAAAGCGAAGGTACCGATCAGGGCCACCGGGACTGCGATCAAGGGTATCAGGGTGGCGCGCCAACTGCCCAGAAACAGGAAGACCACCACAATCACCAGAACGAACGCCTCGATGAGCGTATGGATCACCTTCTCCAGGCTTGCCGTGACGAAATCGGTGGTGTCGTACACCAGCACATAATCAAGATCGTCCGGAAAACGCTCGGCGAGCCGCTCCATCGCCTCCGACACCCCGTCCGCGACCTTCACCGCGTTGGCTCCCGGCGCGAGATAAATGCCGATGCCAGCCGCGTCATGCCCGTCCAGCCGCGTGAAGGAGTCGGACTGGCGCGCACCGAGTTCGACCCGGCCGACCTCGCCCACCAGCACATTGGAGCCGTCCGGATTGGCACGCACCAGGATGCGCTCGAACTCGGCGGGATCCGTCAGCCGCCCCTGAGTCTGCAGCGTGATCTGAAACTGCTGGTCCGAGGAGATCGGCTCGGCGCCGATACGCCCCACGGCGGCCTGGATATTCTGGCTCTGGATCGCGGCGATCACATCGGCCGGCGTGAGCGACAGCGCGGTCAGGCGATCGGCATCGAGCCAGATCCGCATGCTGTAGTCGAGCGGGCCGAACAGCGATGCCTGCCCCACACCGGGCACACGCGCCAGGGTGTCGATGACATTGATGGTCGCGTAATTGCTCAGAAAGAGCGCATCGTAGGACTGTTTCGGCGAGGTCAGCGCCACCACCTGGAGCAGTGCATTGGATTGCTTCTGCACCGTGAGCCCCTGCCGCTTGACCTCCTCGGGGAGTTGCGCCGTCGCCAGGTTGGCGCGGTTCTGGACATTGACGGTGTTGATGTCCGGGTCGGTGCCGAGCGCAAAGGTCACGATCAGGGAATAGCTGCCGTCATTGCCGCTGCTCGACTGCATGTAGAGCATGTTGTCGACGCCGTTGACCTGCGATTCGATCGGCTGCGCGACGGTCGACTCCACAACCGCCGCACTGGCGCCGGGATAACTGGCGCTGACCGAAACCTGCGGCGGGACGATATCCGGAAACTGGGCAACCGGGATGACGCTGATCGCGATCAATCCAGCGAGCGTGATGACAACCGAGATGACAATCGACAGAC
Organism: Thiocapsa sp.; assembly: GCA_041741175.1. GTDB lineage: Bacteria > Pseudomonadota > Gammaproteobacteria > Chromatiales > Chromatiaceae > Thiocapsa. The sequence goes on from JBGSKP010000540.1 coordinate 6,895, forward strand.
GCGGCCGGTCAATGAAGACATCGGAGATCATGCGCCATCGCCTCCGACCGCAGCGGCGGCAGGGGCGGCCCGCACAACCTGTCCCGGCTTGACTTGCTGAATACCTTGGGTGATCACCAGATCACCATCCGCCACACCCTTCTTCACGACCACGTCGGACCCTTTGCTTTGCCCGGTCTCGATCCGACGCACCTGCGCCTTGCTCTGCGCGTCGATGATGAAGACGAATGACCCCTGCTGATCGACCTGAAGCGCCGACTGGGGGATGAGGATGGCCGATTCGGGTGCGCCCGATTCCAGCAACACGCCGACGTACTGACGATCGACCAGAATCCCTTCGGGGTTGGGCAGAGACGCGCGCAGGGTGACTGAGTCGGTCCCCGGATCCGTCGTCACGTCGACGAAATCCAGGCGTCCCGCATGCTCGTACAGGGCGCCGTTCGGGAGCCGGACACGCACGGTCACCTCGCGCGCATTGCCGCCTTTGTCCTCGATCGTCTGACGCGCCTCCAGCAGATCGCGCTGCGTCACCGGGAACTGCACATAGATGGGGTCCCGACTGACGATCGTCGCCAGAGTCCCCGAGGAGGCATCGACGAGATTGCCGACGGTATAGATCGACAGCCCGATGCGACCGGCGACCGGCGAGCGAATCGTCGTATAGCTCAGGTTGAGATGAGCCTGGTTCAAGGCCGCCTGCGCCTGGGCGATGCTGGCCTTGGCCATGGAATCGGCGGCCTGCATCGCGTCGACGTCGGATTGAGAGATATTCTTCGCCTTCAGAAGCTCCCGACCCCGCGCCAGTTGCGCACTGGTGTTCAGCTGATCGGCCTGCGCCTTCTCAAGATCCGCCTGGCGCTGCTGAACCGTCGCCTCGTATTGGTCCGGCTCGATGAGAAAGAGGATATCCCCGACCGCGACCTCTTGACCCTCGTTGAAACGACGCTCCTCGAGGAAGCCCTCGACACGCGCACGCAGATCGACCCGGTCGACCGCGGCCACCCGCCCGATGAAAGAGCCTTCCTCCTCCACCACACGCGATACGGCCGGGACCGCCACCACGGAGGGCGGCGGCATCTCCGGCACGGGCGCCTCCTGCTGTCGGCAGCCAGAGGAGAGCGTTGCGACCAGCAGGACAGACCCCGCCAACCGAACCGGCAGAGCGAGCGCGCGAAGCGAGGCGACCGGGTGGTCGGAACGATCGCGCTTCATATCAAATGCACAGGCACGACTGGACATCGGCGGAGATCCTGAGAGAGGGCCAGTTGAAGCCCGAAGTCTAGCCGAAAAACCGCTGGCATGGCCGGCGGCTGGTGATCCGGAACATGCGGCGCCGCTCGGATCACCGGAGTACCGGACGAATTGGCCAAGGCACGCCGCGCCTGGCACCGAGCGTGCTAACGTATGCGTTTTTCGGCGAGGAACGACATCGTGCATGCGCCCAGTCCGACGCATCGGCTCCGGCTCTTGATCCTGTTACTTCCAGTTCTTGGCCTCTTGATCCCGAGCGCGCCCTGCGAGGCGGCTGATCGCCCGAAGATCGGGCTGGCCTTGTCGGGCGGCGGGGCGCGCGGCGCGGCGCATGTCGGCGTGCTGAAGGTGATCGAGCAAATGGGCATCCCGGTCGACTATGTGGCCGGCACATCGATGGGGGCCGTTGTCGGCGGGCTCTATGCGATGGGCATGTCGCCCGACGAGATCAAGGCGACCATCGAAGAGATCGATTGGAACGCCATCTTTCGGGACGAGCCGCCGCGCGAGCAGCGGCGGATCCGCCGTAACCTCGACGACAGCAATTTTCTGATGGACGCCAGGCCCGGTGTGAACGAGAAAGAGCGCGAGGTCAATCTGGTTCCGGCACTCATTCAGGGCCAACGGCTAGATCTTGCCTTGCGTCGCTACACCCTGGCAGCACGCTCCATTCACGACTTCGATGACCTGAACATCCCGTTCCGCGCAGTGGCCACGGATGCCGTGACCGGCGAGGCGGTGATCCTTGGCTCGGGTGATCTGGCGATTTCGATCCGTGCCAGCATGGCGGTGCCCGCGGCGTTCGCTCCCGTGGAGATCGACGACCGATTGTTGATCGACGGCGGTTTGGCGATGAATCTGCCGGTCAGCGTGGTCCGCGACATGGGCGCGGACATCATCATCGCGGTGGATGTCGGCGGGCCCAGGCGCGATCGCGAAGAGATCAACAACGTCCTGGAAATGCTCGATCAGGTGATGGGCCTGGTGACCTGGCGTAACACACAGGAGCAGATCGACCAGCTGCGCAGCCGGGACGTTCTCATCACACCGCCCCTGGGGCGCGAAGTCCTGGCGTCTGATTTCAATGGGATGCTCAAGGCCATCGCCATCGGCGAACGCGGTGCGCGCGAACAGGAGAACAAGCTCGTCTTGCTGGAGGATTCAAGCAGGCAGTACGCCGCGTACCTGAGCAAGCAGCGCCAGACCCCGGTCGAGATGCCAGTGCTCGACCGCGTGCGGATCGAAAACAACTCACGCCTCGCCGATGCGGTCATCGTCGATCGGCTGGACGTCCCCCTCGGCCACCCCTTTGACCCGGATGCATTGGAAGCACAGATCGAGACCATCTTTGACCAGGACAACTTCGAGTCAGTCCACTACAGTGTCGAGAAAACACCGGACGACAAGAATGAGCTGGTGGTGCGCGCCACCGAGAAGTCCTGGGGAACCAGCTCGTTGCAGGCCGGTATGGAACTGTCATCGGCAGGCGGGGGCGACTCCAACTTCAACGTCGGACTGGCCTACACCATGGCCCCGGTCACGCCCTTCAACGCGGAGTGGCGCACCCTGCTGCAAGCCGGCGAGGAACCCGGCATCGTCACAGAGTTCTACCATCCACTGGACCCCCTGGAGCGCTGGTATTTGGAGGCGACCGCCGGCTACCTCACCGAGAGCCTGACCCTGTTCGAGCCCAGTCTGGAGAACGAGCCCTCCGCCAAATATGTGATCGCACGCGCCGGCGGATCGCTCGAATTCGGCCGTAACTTCGGTCATTGGGGACGCTTGGGGCTTCAGTATTCACGCTACGGCGGCAAGGCGGACCTGCGCTATGGCGATCCTGGCACAAACGATTTCGGGTTCGACGACGGGTCGCTGCGACTGACCTTCTACGTCGACACTCTCGACAGTGCCAACTTCCCGCGCAAGGGCTGGATCGGCACCGGCTTCGTGGCAACGTCCGATACCTTACTTGGCGCGTCGACCGACTACGACCAGGCGGGATTTAGCGTTCTGAACAGCTTTAGCTGGGGCCGGAATAGTGTCTTGGCTGGCTTGCGACTGGCGGGCACCTTCGGCGGGGAAGAGTCGATTCAGTCCTACTATCGCTTGGGCGGCTTTCTGAACCTCTCTGGCTTTAATCAGAACGAACTCGCCGGCGCCAACCTGGGGCTTGCCCGGGCCATTTACCTGCGCGATCTGGGTACCGGACTCGTCAAGACCTATGCCGGGGCCTCCATTGAATTTGGTAATGTCTGGGACGAGCGCTCCGAGATCCGCTTCGACAGCCTGCGGGTCGGCAGCAGCCTTTTCCTAGGCGCCGACACCTTCATCGGACCCATCTACCTGGGATACGGATTCGCGGACGGCGGCTTCGGTGCACTCTATCTGATGCTGGGCCGTCCCTGGAATCCTCGGCTGACCGACTGAATACGTTGAGCGGCAAGGCGAACAGCTCAGCGAGGAGCCATCGTCTTCGCCGCTAGAGGCATCGAGCGCAGCGGATGGAATGCCGATTCGATCGAAGCGATTGGTTGAGTCATGCTTGAGTTATCGATAGGTCACTCAGGGTCGGGTTGCGTTAGAAGCCGCGTCAGCATCACCATGGTGCGATTGAGATTCGCCGACGCCCCTGCGCTCAGCGGCATCCCGAGCGCGAACCCATAGCCGCGTATGGCGAGCAATTGAGCCGGCGGAGGATCCTCTCCAGTGACCATGCGAAACAGCGACAAGAGCGCGCCCGGACTCAGTGCATGTGTGCTGACCGATGTGACCGGGGTTGGGCTCAGCGGGATCAGCGCGAACGGCTCGGGACCGCTCACCGCCGCATCGACAAAGATGACCCGATCGCGGTTTTTTAGATCCAGGACATGCTCGATTTGCAATTGGAAGTCCGTCAGGGCCTCAACCGCATGCCGGCCAACATCCGGATCCAGGTTCAGTCGATCGATCAGGAGCGGCCCGAGGGCGTCGTCCCCGCGCGAGGGGTTTCCGCAGGCGAGAATCAACAGCCGGCCGACGCCCGATGCCGTTGTCATGCCGCCGGCCTCGCCTTGGACATCAGACGGCAGCCGCCACCGGCTTGGACTCAGAGACCTCGGGCAGGCGCAGCGAGAGCAGGAAGGCGGCGAGCACAAAGCCGGCCGACCACCACAGACACCCTTCGATCCCCTGCGTCTGATAGATCAGACCCGAGAGCACCGTCCCCGCCAGTCGCCCGCCGGCATTGGCCATGTAATAGAAGCCGACACTCATGGACACCTTCTCGACGTCCGAGTAGGCCAGAATCAGATAGGAGTGCACCGCCGAGTTGATGGCAAACAAGACGCCGAACAGGATCAAACCAACGATCAGCACCTCGCCCGGCGGCCAGCCCCGGTGGAGCGCGAAGGCCATGCCCGCCGGCACGATCGCCAGCCACAAGGCCCAACGTC
>JBGSKP010000541.1:0-9497 GCA_041741175.1 Thiocapsa sp.
CCGCTCTCGATATAGAGCGTCAGGTGCCAACGCTCGTCCTGACCCTTGACCCAGCCGTAGCGGTCCCCTTGATCGGTGAACCGGACCGGCCGTGCCGGTTCGAAGCGGATCCCGGCGCGTCGTTCGACCTCGGCCCGAAAGGTCTCGAGCCCCATGCGCTCGATGGTGTATTTGAGCCGGGCCTGACTGCGGTCGAGCCGATCCCCGAAATCGCGTTGGGTGGTGACCACGGCCTCGGTGACGGCGAGTGTCCGGTCCGGCTCCACGAAGCCGAGGACGTCGGCCAGCCTCGGGAAGGTCGCGGTGTCCCCGTGGGTTGCGCCCATCCCGCCGCCGGCCGAGGCGTTGAAGCCGATCAGGCGTCCGCCGTCGGCGATGGCGATGAAGCCCAAGTCGTTGGCGTAGACGTCGACATCGTTGTGCGGCGGCACCGCCACGCCGACCTTGAACTTGCGCGGCAAATAGGTCCGGCCGTAAATGGGCTCGACATCCTCGCCGCCGCCGACCTGCTCGCCGTCGAGCCAGATCTCGTGATAGGCGCGGGTCTGCGGCAGCAGATGCTCGCTGATCCGCTTGGCCCAGTCGTAGACCTCCACGTGCAGCGCAGACTCGACCGGGTTAGGGTTGCAGAGCACGTTGCGGTTCACATCGCCGCAGCCGCCGATCGAATCGATCATGACCTGGTTGATCCCGCGGATCACCGACGTGATGTCGCGCTTGAGGATCCCGTGGTACTGGAAGCTCTGCCGGGTGGTCAGGCGCAGACTGCCGCCGGCCAGCTCGCGGCCGATGCCGTCGATCGCCAGCCATTGGGTCGGGGTGCAGACGCCGCCCGGCAGTCGCGCACGCAGCATGAAACCGAAATAAGGCTCGAGATACTGCTCGCGTCGTTCTTGGCGGCGGTCGCGATGGTCCTGTTGGTAGAAACCGTGAAACTTGCTGATCTGGGTGTCGTCCGCGCTCATCGCGCCGGTCAGCGTGTCGGCCAGACTCTCGCGGAGCGTGCCGCGCAGATAGTTGCTGCGGGCCTTGATGTGCTCGTTCTCGTGGATGGGTGCGCTCATGCGTAGAGGTCTCGGTGATAGCGCGCCTCGCGGCGCAGGGTGTCGACGGAGGCTTGCGCGGCGTCGGGGTCGAGTCCGGCCTCGGTGGTGAAGATGTCCACGAGGGCGCGATCGACGGCCTGTCCCATGGCGGTCGCACCGCACACGTAGAGATGCGCCCCCGCGTCGAGCCAGCGCAGGATTTCCCGGCCCTCTTCGCGCAGGCGCTGCTGCACATAGAGCTTCTGAGCCCCGTCGCGCGAGAAGGCGAGGCTGACCCGATCGAGCCGTCCGGCCTTGCGTTGGGCTTGCCAGTCGAGCTGATAGAGAAAATCGCGATGGAAGTGCCGGTTGCCGAAGACCAGCCAGTTGCGGCCCCGGTCGCCGTTGGCGGCACGCTGCTGCAGGAAGGCGCGATAGGGCGCGACACCGGTGCCGGCGCCGATCATGATCAGCGGTGTGTCCCCATCGTCCGGCAGGCGAAAGGCGTCGTTCTCGGCCACATAGACACGGACCGGCGCCTCGCGTGCGAGCCGCTCGCTCAAGAACCCCGAGGCCGCGCCAAGATGATCCCGGCCATGCGCCTGATAGCGCACCACGGAGACCGTGAGATGGACCTCGTCCTCGTATTCGGCCTGGCTCGAGGCGATCGAGTAGAGTCTCGGCTGGAGCGGGCGCAGCATCGCGACCAGTGCGGGCGCCTCGATGCGGGCCGGCTGCTCCGAGATCAGATCGATCAGCTGGTGCTCGCCCGAATAGGCGCGCAGCCGTGCACCATCCGCCGCCAGCGCCTTCAGCTCCGGGGCATCCGTCAGCTCGGACCAGGCGCGTACCGTCGTCGGATGCAGTTGGGTCAGCTCGAGCCGCTCGATCAGGGCGTGGCGCAGATCCAGCTCCTCGTCGCCCTGACGGACGGGGGTCTCGCCGTCGAGGCCGACACCGGCCAGGATCGCATCGGCGAGCGCCGGATCGTTCTTGACCCAAACGCCCAGCGCATCGCCCGGCCGGTACTGCAAGGCGTCGGGATCGATCGCCAGGGCCAGATGACGGACGTCCGCGACGGCGTCTCGGGTCGTGATCCGGCGGTTCTCGAGCAAGGTGGCGGGGTAGGGGTTGTCCTTGTCGTACGGGCGGGCCTGGTTCCGGCTCTGCTCTTGATGGGCCCGCAGACCCGGCATCGCCACGACATTGCTGGCTTTTCGAGGCGCGAGCGCGTTCAGCCGATCCAAGGCATCCGTCGACCAGCGCTCGGTGTCCGGCCGGTAGTCCAGATCGCAGCATTGCAGCGGTAGGATCCGCTGTGCGCCCAGCTCGGCGAGTCGGCGATCGAAGTCCACCGCGGTCCGGCAGAAGTGCTCGTAGCTTGAGTCGCCCAGACCCAGGACGGCGTAACGCAGTTGCTCCAGCCGCGCTGCGCCCTGATCCTGGACGAAGCTATGCAGTGCATAGGCACTGTCCGGCGGCTCGCCCTCACCGTGGGTGCTGACGACCAGGAGGACCCACCGCTCCTTGGTCAGCTTGCGGGGACTGAAGTCGCCCATCGAGATGACCCTGGCGTCCATCCCCTGACCGATCGCCTGCGATCCGAGCTGCTCGGCCACCGCTTTGGCATTGCCGGTTTGAGAGCCGTAGAGGATGGTGATCGTCTCGACCGCCTTCGGCTCGGCGGGCGCGGGAAGACTCCTGCCGCCGAGGCCCGCGAGGTAGCCGCTGACCCAGGCGATCTGAGTCGGCGACATATCCTTCAACGCGACCTGCAGGGCGCGAAGCTGATGCTCGTTCACCGGGCTGGTCAAAGCATTTATCTGTGAAAGGGCCATCGGTCGAAATCCCCTGGCATATGTCGTGCTGACTGTTGAGTCCAGTTCGGAATCTGACTCGCTTGGGACCGCAGGTCCGCTTCGGCATGGAGTTTAGGCAGGCGGCAAAGGCGATTTGAAATGATCATTCATGCGTCGTTATCACGAGCGATGATATGGAGCTACGCCAACTACGTTCTCTGGTGACCTTGGTGGAGGTTCGCTTCAACGTGAGCCGAACCGCCGAGCGGCTGCATCTGGTGCAGTCGGCCGTGACCCAACACCTCAAGCAGCTTGAGGCGGAGCTCGGCACACGGCTGTTCGTGCGCCACGGCAAACGCCTGGTCGGGTTGACTGAGGTCGGCGAGCAGGTCTTTCGGCACGCCTGCGAGGCGTTGCGCCAGACCGGCAATATCCTCGCGGTGGGTCGCGATCACGTAGAGGAGGATCGGGGGGTGCTGCGCCTGGGTGCGACCCACACCCAGGCGCGCTATGTGTTGCCGCCGGTGATCCGACGCTTTGCGGCGGTCTACCCGGCGGTGGAGCTTCAAATCCATCAAGGCACGCCCGGCCAACTGGTCGACATGGCGCTGCGCGACCTGGTGGATCTGGCGATCTGCACCGAGGCGCTGGGCGAGGAGATCGCGCTGCAGACCATCCCCTGCTATCGCTGGAACCGCTGTCTGATCGCGCCGCGCTCGCATCCGGTGCTCGACGTGCAGCCGGTGACCCTGGCAGCACTCTGCGAGCACCCGATCATCACTTATATCTTTGGATTTACGGGGCGCGGCGGCTTTAGCGACGCCTTTGCGAAAGCCGGACTGCAACCGAAAGTGGTCCTGAGTGCCGCGGACACCGACGTCATCAAGACCTACGTGCGCGAGGGACTCGGTGTGGGCATCATCGCGTCCCTGGCCTATCAGCCGGAGGAAGACGTGGATCTCGGGATCCGCGACCTTGCCGATCTCTTTCCCTGGGAGGTCACCAAGATCGCCTACGCGCGGGACAAGTACCTGCGTCGGTACCATCAACACTTCGTCGATATCTTCAAGGACTGTACGGGCGACGCCTCGAGAGAGTGCATCGCATCGAACAGCCTTATGCAGGCGGTATCGCGTGCGACGCGGGAGCGGGCGACCGCGGATTGAGGTGCTTGTCGCAGCCGTCCACTCGCGCTCGAGCGGATGCTCGGAAGGTTTGCTTCGCTCGCCTTCGTTCAAGCCGCGACACCCACTCGAGAACCGGGATGGGACAAAGTGTCTCGTCGGCCGTGTGCGTGGAGGCCATTTTGTCCGTGCCGAGACCGCATCCGCAGCGCTGATTCGGTCCACGTCGGAGCGACAGAGTCTGTTCGCCAAGGGCTGCGTGCGGCCATGAGCATTGAGACTTGCCCGGTCCATCGCCGCACCTGACCGCGGGAAAACCCGTCTACAACCGTTGATCCGGCGAGGTTTATCCCGGTCTATCCGAAAGCGCCGTCCATCGCTCATCGGTCGCTGCTCACGGTCCATACTGCGATCCGAGTGCCCCGGAAACGACGAACCGGTCGATGGCCTAATTTGTGCGATTCGCCATATCGACGCGTCGCGAAATGTAAAGTGACTCGCATCCGTGTCGGCTGCGCACGGGACCTTCGATTCTTGTCGCTTATCACGAGTACTTGAACAGCGTTTGTCTCTCATTCCATCCTGGAGGCGGTTATGCCCGATTCCGCAGTCAATCTTTACTCCGGCCGTGAGCCCTGGCGTCCCAACCTGGTTCCGCTCTGGACCTTAATGGTTTCAACGTGCGTGCTGACAACATATTTTCTGGTCGATACCTACTTCATGCGGCAACCAACGGTGAAGTATGCCGAGAACGGAACCGCGTTTGTTCTAAGGCTTCGGGAACCCCTCGATACGTCGTTCCAGATCAAGGCCGGCGGGGCACGCCTCATTCAGGCGATCGCCGAGGTCAAGCAGCAGTCGGACGATCTCAAGTCCGAGATCGCCGAGCGCTTGACCAAAGACCAAGCCTATCAGGTGGAGCTCGCTGCTTTTTTGAGTCAGTTGGAAGACGCCGAGGGTATGATCGCCACACTCAAGGGGGAAGTCATCGCGCTGCAGCAGGATGATGCCCAGGCGAGCAGTACGGATGCGAAGACCGCGCAACAGATCAAAAGCGACTGACGAAGCCTCCATTGAACACCGCCAAGCGAACACCAAGCGCAAGTCGACGGGGCGTACGGCCCCTCGCTCACACCCAGACTCTTGACCTCACGAGGAGACGCCCATGGCAACCTCTAGCGCTGATGCACTTGCGAGCGGCGAGTCGGCCGCCGATTCGTACCTGGAGACCAAGCCCAGCCGCTGGATTACCAACTGGAATCCCGAGAACGAAGGACAGTGGAATACGGTCGGTAAGAAGATCGCGCGTCGAAATCTGACCTGGTCCATGTTCGCCGAGTTTCTCGGCTTTGCGATGATGGGACTCTGGGGCATTGTCGTGCCCCAATTGCCAGCTGCGGGCTTTACCTTTACGGCGGACGAACGCTTCTGGTTGATCGCCGCGCCGGGCCTCACCGGCGCCTTGATGCGGTTCCTCTATACATTCACGGTTCCCACCGTCGGAGGCCGGAATTGGACCATCGCGTCGGCGCTGCTCCTGATGATTCCAGCGGCCGGCCTTGCCTACGCCGTCAGCGATCCGACGACGCCATTTTGGCTTCTGATCATCATCGCGAGCTTGGCGGGTTTGGGGGCCGGGAACTTCACTTCGTCGATGGTCAATATCTCCTTCTTCTATCCGGAGAAGGTGAAGGGTGCCGCACTCGGGCTGAATGCATCCGGCGGTAATCTGGGCGTCGCTTGGGTTCAGTTCACGGTGCCGATCGTGATTATTACGGCCGGCGGCTTGGCGCTCGATCGTGCCGGTTTGATCTTCATCCCGCTCTGCATTATCGCAGCGATGGGCGCCTACTTCTACATGAACAATCTGACCTGCGCGCGGGCCGATATCAAGAGCTTCGGACTCGCGCTTGCGGATAAGAACACCTTTATCATTTCGTGGCTCTATATCGGAACGTTCGGCTCCTATATCGGGTATGCCAATACCTTTGCGACGCTGTTGCGCTCTGAATTCCCGGAAGTCTCGATGAAGATCGTCTTCGTCGGCGCCTTGACGGGTGCATTGGTACGACCGATCGGTGGATGGTTGGCCGACCGTTACGGTGGAGCACGTATGACGATGATCGTCTTCAGCTTGATGTGCTTAGGAAGTCTCGGATTGGTGCTGACGTTGGAGCAATTGAATTTCCCGCTGTTCTTCGGGCTCTTTATGCTGCTGTTCATTGCGGCCGGAATGGGCAACGGCACGGTTTATCGGATGATTCCGGCGGCCTTTCGAGCGACGGCTCTCGATCCGCAGACCAAGAAGCTCGATCCGGTAAAGCTGATCTCGGCACGCCGTCTGGCGGGTGGCTGCATCGGTGTGGCGGGGGCTATCGGCTCGCTCGGTGCCTTCTTTATCCCACGCAGTTTTGCGATGTTCGGTATCGTCGGTGGATTCACGCTCTTTCTCGGCTGCTATATCACGATGCTCTTCATGACCTGGTACTTCTATCTGCGCCGCAGCTCGCCCTTGTCGATCGCCAATGTCTAAGCGGGGAATGATTATGTTCAAGCATATCCTGGTTCCGACGGACGGTACGCAGCTTTCGCAAGACACTTGTCACGCCGCAGTCGCTTTGGCGAAGGCGCTTGGCGCTCGGATTACCGCCTACCACGCAAAGTCGCAGATCGCCTCGACGACCTTCTCGGCGGCGATCTTCGATGGAGATCTCGTGGACGAGTCGACACGCTCGCAGTTCGAGAAGGCGGTCGATGCCTCGGCCCACAGCAGCTTGGACTTCGTCGAGCGCGCCTGTCGCGAGGCCGGCGTGCCGTGCGAGACGATGACGACGCCGACGGATACACCCGCAGAGGCGATCCTCGAGGCCGCAGCGCAATGCGGAGCGGACCTCATCTTCATGGCTTCGCACGGGCGCAAGGGATTCAAGTCCCAATTGATCGGAAGCGAGACGCAAAAGGTCTTGACGCACTCGAAGATCCCGGTACTTGTCTATCGCTGGGGCGACGAGGTTTGATCCTGGGGCCGGCGAGGGGAGGGCGGATGAATCCACCGTCACGTTCTGCCGGCCGGGCGGCGTCGTGTCGAGTCAACCTTCTGGAATGAACATGTATAAGCATATTTTTGTTCCGACCGACGGTTCCGAGCTTGCGGAGGCAACAGCCCGACAAGCAGTGGCGTTCGCCAAGGAGATCGGTGCCCGTGTCACCGCGTTCCATGCCACACCGAACCTCGCCGCGGCTCACTTCTTCGGCGACGACACAATCGCCGCATCGAGCGCGTTGGATCAGATCGACGATCGAATCGATAAAGATGGTCAAAAGAACCTCGGATTTGTCGAGAAGCTCTGCGGCGAGGCCGGTGTTCACTGTGATTTGATCTCCACACCGAGCAATTCGCCTTATGAGGCTATCGTCGATGCCGCGATCCGATCCGGCGCCGACCTGATTTTCATGGCCTCGCATGGCCGCAAAGGAATCAGGGCAAAGATCCTCGGCAGCGAAACCCTGCGCACCCTGACCCATTCCCCTATTCCAGTCCTCGTGCACAGCTACGGCGAGCGCGAGCCTTCGAGCGCCTGAGCAAGTGGGCAGAGTTTTCAAGCCGGGTGGCCGTGATCGGCAGGAGGCATCGCTCATGAGATCGGCGAGCCAAAGACCCCAATGGCCTCGTGACACCGCTTCGTTCCAGCGGGTGTACTCGTGACACCCGCTCGGCGGTGTTACGCATGCCTCGTGGCGCTCTGCGCCACGTGCCGAGACGGCCGGAGCCACGAACACTCCCTCGGATGACACCGCCATGATCAGCACCGGAACCCTGATGCTCTGCAAGGCGCTCCTGACCGCCGGCGCCATCATGGGCTTTTTGCTCCGCGAACTCTGGTTGCTGCGCCGGATGAAGCGGGAGGACGCGGCGCACAAGGCCGAGGCGGCGGGCGCGGCCCATCCGCAACAGACCCGCGATGAGGGCGCGACCGGCACGACCGACCGTTGAAGGCAGCGGTCGGCATGGCGACATCTCACGACCCCCGAGAGCCTTCGAGTTGCCCTGGCCGATACTTGGACGTCGTTTGGTTTCCGCCCAGTACCTCCCCATCCAGGATCAGACGCAGACCGGCGACGAAGTCGGTGTGGCAGGTAGGCGAGGGTCGACCCGGCTTATGCGGGTTGTCGCCATTGACCGCGCCCTCTTGATGCCAGCAGAGCGGCTTGACCGTCACGTCGGCATCGAAAATCCGGAGCACACCCAAACACCGGCGCCACGCCGGTGTCGAGGTGGTTCTGCAGCCAAGCCACCGCCTGCTGTCTTGCGGTGTTGTCATTGTGCCGGTACGCCGTTAATCCGCGCGTGACAAGGCGTGTCGCACAGCCCAGACCGCGACCTCGACGCGGGTCTTCAGGTTGAGCTTTTTGAACAGATGCTTGACATGGACCTTAACGGTGCCTGGCGACAGGTCCAGCTCGCGCGCAATGAGCTTGTTGCTAAACCCTTCGGCAATCAGCGTCAGAACCTGACGTTCACGCGGGGTCAGGCCGGCCTCATCCGGGCGCACGGGGATTCCGTCGTGACGCAGCGCGAGTGCGATCAGCTCCGTCAGCCGGTGACTGATCACCATGCGACCACGCCCTGCCGCGAGCAGGTTCTCCAGGATCTCCTCCGGCTCAGTGTCTTTGAGCAGGTAGCCGTCCGCGCCGCCACGCAGGGCGGCGATCACGTCTTCTTCGTCGTCCGAAACGGTGAGCATCACCACGCGCGCATCGAGGTCGGTCCGCCGCAGGCGCTCCAGGGTCTGAATCCCGGTCATCCCTTTCATGTTCAGATCGAGCAGGATCAGGTCGGGGCGGGTGGCGATGGCGACCCTCACTCCGCTCTCGCCGTCACCGGCTTCGCCGACCAGGATCAGCTCCGGGGCCATTGCGATCAGATCGGCCAACCCTTTGCGAAACAACGGATGGTCATCGATCAGGACCACGGCGATGCGGGGCTGGAGCGGCTCGCTTGCGGCTGTCATGGCTGTGTGAGCGCGTCGGACTGGTGCTGGCCCTGAGCAGGCGACCGGCTCGTGAATTTGAGCTCCACCAGCGTGCCGCCGCGCAATCCGGGCCCGATCTCGATGGTGCCGCCGAGGCTGGCCGTGCGCTCGCGCATGATCTGGAGACCATAATGTCCGGCCGGGACGGCAAGCGCAGGGATGCCGCGTCCATTGTCATCGATCCTCACCAGGATTTCGGTCTTGAGGGTTGTCAATCTCAGTGAAGCCCGAGTCGCCCCGGCATGACGGACGACGTTGGACAACGCCTCGCGCACGATCTGTAGCACATGGATCTCCTCGTTTGGTGTGAGCAGCAGGGCAGCGAGGCGATTGTCCAGGCTGATCTGGGTTTCTCCGCGCGCACGATACTCCGCGACGGTCGCCTTGAGCGCGGCATTGAGTCCACGATCATCCACCTTGAGTCGAAAGGTGGTCAGGAGTTCGCGCAACTGACTGTAGGCATTACTGATGCCCTCGCGCAGATCGGCCAGCACCTCGCGCGCCGGCGCCGGGTCG
>JBGSKP010000542.1:0-7600 GCA_041741175.1 Thiocapsa sp.
GCGCACAGCTTGGCGATTCGGCGCGCCCCGTCGGGATGGTCGGAGTGCGCAATGGCGAGATACAGCGACTGGAGCCGATCACCGCCGGTCATCTGTCGAGGTCCTCGGAGCGAGGTGACCGAGTGTCGCCGCCGGGCCGGCGGCCCCTCGCGCGTGGCCGCCGCGCCAACAACCGGGTAAACCAGCCGCCACGGCGAAGCGCGATAAGTGAACAACGGCTAACCTTGCGCGCGCCGTATTGCTGTGCGATTCCCGTGATGGGCTGGTTGCTGATGGGCGGTTCTTGGCGGTGGCGGCCGAACGCACTCCCCACCGGCGCGACCTCAATCAGCGTCATCCAGATGCCCGCGCCGCTTCATCAACTCCAGAATGCGCTCGGTCAGAATCAACTCCATCGCATACATCATCTTGCCGCCGGGGATCACCAGGGTGTTGAAGCCGGTGATCATCGAGCCGTCGATGAGCCCCTTGAGCTTGATCTTGTAGTCGACGCTCGGCTTGGGCTTCAGAAAATGGATCAGCACCAGGCTCTGCTCCGCGGTCGGAATCTGCGATACGCAGAACGGATTAGAGGTATCCGTGACCGGAATGCGCTGAAAATTGATGTGTGTCTTGGAGAACTGCGGAAGGATGTAGTGCATGTAGTCGTACATGCGCCGATAGATCACGTCCTTGACGTCGTCGGGCTTGTAGCCTCGCTCGCGGGTATCTCGGTGAATCTTCTGCACCCACTCCAGGTTGATGGTCGGACACACGCCGATCAGCAAGTCCGCCTCCGCCGCCAGGTCGATGTCGCCATCCACGACGCCGCCGTGCAGCCCCTCGTAGAACAGCAGGTCGGTATCCGGGGGGATCGGATCCCAGTCCGTGAAGGTGCCCGGTTCGCACTCGTGGCGCGCCGCCTCCTCCTCGTTGTGCACGTAGAACCGGCGCAACCCGGTGCCGGTTTGGCCGTAGCTCCGAAACAGCTCCAGTTGCTTGTCGAACAGGTTCCCCTCGGGGCCGAAGTGACTCAGGTTGCGGCCGCTCTCCTTGGCGCGAGCCAGCTCCTCCTTCATGGTTGCGCGATCGTAGCGGTGGAAGCTGTCGCCCTCGATGAAGGCCGCCCTCGCACCGACGCGCTTGAAGATGTGCTCCAGCGCATTCTTGACCGTGCTGGTACCGGCGCCGGAGGAGCCGGTCACCGCAATGATGGGATGTTTCCTCGACATCGCGCCCTCCAAATCTCGAATCGATCGGTGTCCTTCCTTTATTAATACACGTTATTGTCATGGTCAATGCTTTTGAAAGCGGTCGGTACGGCTTGGCAACGCTGCGTTCTCGCGTGGGTGGGTGCGTTCACGGCGAGCGAAGACGGCGCGCTTCATCGGCGCGCGTAAACCTAAGGATCTGCCGATGTTCCACTGGATCAACACCGTCCTCGGCAATCTCAAGACCGGCTTCAGTGGGGCTTAGCACAGCTTCGATTTCAGCAAGTACGCTGCGCGTAACCCAGGCGCGATCACGTATCGCTTCAACCGCCGCTTCGATCCGAAGGCGCTGCCAACCCGCCTGTTGGTAGCCGCGCCGACCGGAGAACATGACCCCACCGGCCCCAAGGGTCTCCCATGACGCGCCATGCCACGAGGCGCCCCGACGCTCACCGACGCCTAGGACCAGGCCGAATGCGGTGCAACAAGCGCCACCATCCTTTGGTCCGATCAGGCGCCGGGGGCCGACTCCTCCAGCACCACGTCGAACAGCTCCAGCACCGGGTGACCGGCATAGGTGCCCTGTGGCGCCTTCGCCTGCGCATGTGCCTTCCGGAATGCCTCGGACTCGCGCCAGGCATCGAAAGCTGCGCGCGAGGCCCAGGTCGTGTGCGAGACATACAGCGTGGTCGCCCCGTCTTCCGGACCCTTGAGAAGACGAAAGGTTACGAACCCCGGCACCTGCGCGAGCTGAGATTGGCGCTCCCGCCAGAGGCGCTCGAAGTCGGCCTCGAAGCCCTGGTTGATGCGAAACCGATTCATGGCGATGAACATTGATCGGATACCCCGTGCGGTCGTTGTGAAGGAGAAGGTGGTAAGGCTTGACCTCCGCACTGTATCGCGGCCGTGCCGGCACTTCTACGCCATCACCTGGATGGCGCAAGGGTCGGCTGCCCCTGTTCGGGATCACGCACCGAGGCGACCGGCCTCCGAGCAGACGTTAGCGTGCGATCCAGAACCGACGCGGTCGGCGCAGGCTGCGCATCGGCACAACTGCTCGTGGGGGATCGAAAGATCGAAAGCACCCTGCATGACTTGGGAGTGGAGGTTGACGACGCTCTCGACATTGCCGAGCACATCGAGTGCTGAGAGAAACGTGGGTGCTCAGTCGCGGCTGAGCGCCGCTCAGGAATTCGGCGCGAGACCCTCCCCCCGGCAGTCGATCCTCAGATCGGCTCCTTGCGTACCTCTTCCCGGGGCGTGCCGTCCAGGACGCGATCGGTCTCGCCCGCTTGCTCAAGGCGTGCCTTGGCCCAAGCCGGCAGGGATCCGAAGCGCCGCACCAACTGACGGCACAGCAGCTTGGTTTCACCCTCGGAGATACCCTGCTGCTTCCACTCCTCGGTCCAGGTCTTCACCTGCTCGGCCAACATGACGCGCATCTCCTGAAGCGTGTCGACGTTCGGTAGCTCGGCGCCGGGAACTTGCGTCGGCAGCAGCACGCGCCTGAGCCAGACGACGAAGGCACGGCGCAGACTGTCCTGCTCGGGTGCGGCGAGCCAATCGATCAGACTCGCCAGGACCCTCTCGATCGCCTCGGGGCGGCGACTGCTCTCAAGCTGGAACAAGGCCGCGGCGACGTTACGCTGCCCCGCCAGTTCGGTGTCCGCAAGCCGCTGCTCGTCCCACCAGCAGATCGCGGATCTGCGTTTGCTATCTGCGCAGCTGCTCGGTTAAGTCCGGCTCGATCAAGTCGTCGAGACTGGTCTTGGCCCACCAGGATTTCTACCCAGTGTAGAGGACGATGGGCAGCACGGGAGGCAGCGGGTTTCCCGAGGAGATCTCGCCTGCGGCGGCCAGGTCCCGATACAGCAGTCCGACATGGGACAACAGCGGGCCAGCCGTTCGACGAGCGCCTGGCTGATCTGCCGCGTCCGGGAG
Source organism: Thiocapsa sp. (assembly GCA_041741175.1). GTDB lineage: Bacteria > Pseudomonadota > Gammaproteobacteria > Chromatiales > Chromatiaceae > Thiocapsa. The sequence goes on from JBGSKP010000542.1 coordinate 3,132, forward strand.
CTCCAGCGACGTTCACGCCCGAGCAGATCGCGCGCTCGCATTCGGGGCATTCGACGGGTATCGAGCAAACGGCGGATGCGGTGGCTCGCCTTGTCCGCGAACGTGCGTGCGCGTGAGCGGGCCTGAGATTAAGACCGGCGCTGCGGCACCGTGGCGGGATGCGGAGTCAGCCGGCGTCGAGGAGCCCTTTGAGCGCATGCAGATGGCTCAGTCCACGGGCTTTGCGGCTCTCGGGGGTCTCTTCGCGCGTGGTGTCCCAGCTGAGTTGATCCTTCGGCAGCTCGGTGAGGAAGCGGCTGGGCTCGCTGGTGATCCACTCGCCGTAGCGCTTGCGGCGGCGGGTGAGTGTGAAGGTCAGGGTGCGTCGGGCGCGGGTGATGCCGACATAGGCGAGGCGGCGTTCTTCTTCGATGGTTTCCTCTTCAATGCTGGTGCGGTGCGGCAGCAGCTCTTCCTCCATGCCGACCAAGAAGACATGCGGGAATTCCAGCCCCTTGGCGGCATGCAGGGTCATGAGGCTGACGCGATCGCCGCCCTCGTCGTCGTCCTGACGCTCCAGCACGTCCATCAGGGTGAGATGGGTTGCCATCTCGGCGAGCGTCTTTTCCTTCAGCTCACCCTTATTGAGCTTGCCGAGCCAGTCGAGCAGATCGGTGACGTTGGCGTATCGGCGATCGGCCACCGCCTGACTGGATGCGTTCTCGCGCAGCCAGGATGGGTAGTCGATCGTTTCGACCAGTGCGCACATGGTGCCGACCGGGTTGCTCTCGCCGCGCCTGGCGTGCTCGGACACCATGTCGGTGAAGCCGCGGAGTCGCTCGCGCTGGCGCTCGCTCAGGTGCTCGGACAGCCCCGGTGCGCTGCAGGCGTCAAGGAGATGGATGTCGTGCGCGCGGGCATAGTTGGCGAGTTTCTCCAGGGTGGTTGGCCCGATCTCGCGGCGCGGTGTGTTGACGATGCGCAGGAAGGCAGCGTCGTCCTGCGGGTTGGCGAGCAGGCGCAGATAGGCCATCAGATCCTTCACCTCGGCGCGGGCGAAGAAGGATGTGCCGCCGCTCAGGATATAGGGGACGTTGTGCTCGCGCAGGGTCTTCTCGAACGGGCGCGCCTGGTGATTGCCGCGATAGAGAATGGCGACGTCGCCGAAGGCAGCGCCTTCGGCGAATTTAAGATGCAGGATTTCGGAGACGACCCGTTCGGCCTCGTGACCCTCGTCTTTGCAGTGCAGGACCCGCGGCGCGTCGCCGGGGCCGTGCTGGCTCCAGAGGCGCTTTTCGAAGACGTGCGGGTTGTTGGCGATCAGGGTATTCGCCAGTCGCAGAATGCGCGCGCTGGAGCGGTAGTTCTGCTCCAGCATGATGACCTTCAGGTGCGGATAGTCGGTCTGCAGCCGGGCCAGGTTTTCGGGTCGTGCGCCGCGCCAGGCATAGATGGACTGATCGTCGTCGCCGACCACGGTGAAGGCGCCGCGCGGACCGGTGAGATGGCGCACCAGATCATATTGTGCCCCATTGGTGTCCTGATACTCGTCGACCAGCAGATAGCGTATCCGGCCCTGCCAGACCTCGCGCAGGTCGGCATTCTCGCGCAGCATGCGCGCCGGAGCCAGGATGAGGTCGTCGAAGTCCACCGCGTTGTAGGCCCGCAGGCTACGCTCGTAATCGGCGTAGAGGGCGGCAAGCTGGCTTTCGAAGTCATCTTCGGCACGGCTTTGGGCCTGTGCGGGCTCGATCAGATCGTTCTTCCAGCGCGAGATGCGCTGCTGCAGCGCCGCCGGGCTAAAGGCGTCGCCGCCCTTGGTATGACGCAGATGCTCTTTGAGCAGTGCCTCCGCGTCCTGGGCATCGAGCAGCGAGAACCGCGCACGCAACCCGGCCTGCTCCGGATGCCGGCGCAGGATGTCGAGCCCCAGGCGATGGAAGGTGGAGATGGTCAGGCCGCGGGTCTCGACGTCTTTGATCTGGCTGCCGACCCGCTCGCGCATCTCGCGTGCCGCCTTGTTGGTAAAGGTAAGCGCGCAGATGTGGCGGGCAGACAGACCGCCGTCGTTGATCAGATGGGCGATCTTGCGCGTGATCACGCGGGTCTTTCCCGATCCGGCGCCGGCCAGCACGAGGAGCGGCCCCGCGTTGTAACGCACGGCTTCGTCTTGTCGGGCATTGAGTCCAGTCATCCGGGATCCTGTCTGGCGTCGAGGCGATCGGGTCGACCTCGATCGCCGACCCGAGGATCCAGGATAACCTATCGGCAGGACGACCGAGCTGTCGGCGATGAGGCAATTCGAGGCCGTTCGTACTACCATTGCTGCCTGTGAATCGCCGTTTAAATCGCCGGTTAATTGGTGGCCTCATGATCAAAACGATTTTGCCGATGATCTCTCTCGCGCTCTGCGTCGCCGTGGCGCACGCCCAGGACCAGGGCCAACCGCTGGATCAGGATGGGCAACCGGCCACGGGCGGCGGTTTTCTGGACGTCCCCACCGTCATTCCTTCGCCGATCACTGGCGAGGCTGTCGAGCCCGAGATCACCATCATCGAATCCGGCGACCAGGTGGTCTACGAGTATCGCGTCCGTGGTCAGCTCTACATGGTCAGGATCCAACCGCAAATCGGGCCGCCCTACTATCTGTTCGATTCCGATGGCGATGGCGTTCTGGACGCGCAGGACAGCTCGCCGACAAACATCGCGATTCCGCAGTGGGTGCTATTTCGCTGGAACTAAGGGGCTGTCTGGAAACGTCCCACGGATCCATCAGCAACATCCAAGTCGAGGCGGCGTCCAGCCGCTTCGAGCCGGCCCAAAGCCCGAACCTCGAACGACCTAAACCGCGCCCAGCGCGGTATGCGGTGTTTTTGGATGGGATCGGCCCCGGCAGACTTGACGACGGCCGGAGCCGGCGCTGTTCAAGATATAAAATTTCTAAACCGCGTCCCCGCTAAGGGCCGTGGATGCACCAAATGTCGAACTCACTCGAAAGTTAGAATCTCACTCTGGACGCGGTTTAAGATCGTAAACCCTGTGCTGACCGAGACGGCATCTCGACATTGCGACCGGGCGGGGACCGTAACGACTCGGTCTGGCTCAATGCGTGATAGAGCGCCGGTTGAGCGTCGCGGAACATCACACCGATTCCGGAACCTCGACTGGCTTGCCTGCCCGATCCCGGCCCCCCTGATTCGTTGTGATGAACCACGATGGCCGGGATCAACCACTGTGTGCCCAGACAATCGAACTCCAGTTCGATCGGCGTCCCCGTCGGAAGGGTTAGATTGCGTACCTCCAGGAACATGCCCTGGTTCGACAGGTTGCTGGCCAGGGCGCAACTGAAGCGGCGCTTTCGGTAGCGGATGTAAACCGGCTGGTCGATCGGGTGTCTGGCGCTGTAACGGCGTTCTGCGCTCATGGTTTGATGTCTCTCCTAATCACTGCGTTGCAGGATATTAGAGCGACAAGTTGACGAATCGGTTCACATGATATGACGGTGCGATGAACCCTGGAAGGACAGGTAGTCGCGCCCGGCGACAGCGTTGCGACTTTGGCGAGAGTTGAATCGGCGTGGTACCGGCGATAAAAAACCCCGGAAACCTATCGCATAGGGTTCCGGGGTAATCGCTTCCCCGGCTGGGGGGATTGCCGGGATGTGGGGCTGCCTTCAGGGGGGTTGGCAACCCCGGTGCACTCGCCAACTATGACTCGGCGTTCGCAGTGAAGTTCCATCCGCACTTGACCAACCGACGACGATGCTGACATCGCGGGCCAGCGTGATGCACTCTTAAGCGGGTGCCCAAATCGATCAATGCGCCTCGTCCCAGTTGTCCCCGATGCCGATGTCGACCACAAGCGGAACGGCAAGCTCCGCAGCGGATTCCATCGCCGAGCGAATCCGCGCGCTGGCCATCGCGACCGCATCGGCGGCGATCTCAAAGACCAGCTCGTCATGTACCTGCATGATCATGCGCACCGGAGGCTGTTCGGACTGGATCCAGTGATCCGTCGCGATCATGGCGCGCTTGATGATGTCGGCCGCGGTGCCCTGCATCGGGGCATTGATGGCAGTGCGCTCGGCGGCGGCGCGCCGGCCCTGGTTGCTGTGTCCGATCTCGGTGAGATAGAGCCGGCGTCCGAAGAGCGTTTCGACATAGCGGTCCTTGCGCGCCTGGGCGCGGGTGCGATCCATGAAGTCTTTGACGCCCGGATAGCGCTGAAAATAGCGGTCGACATACCCCTGGGCCGCACCGCGCTCGATGCCGAGCTGCTTGGCCAGCCCGAAGGCGGACATGCCGTAAATGAGTCCGAAGTTGATCGCTTTCGCCGAGCGCCGCTGCTCCCCGGTGACGGCTTCGGGAGCCAGCCCGAGGATCTCGGCGGCGGTCGCGCGGTGGATGTCGAGCCCGCTTGCGAAGGCGGCGAGCAGTCGCTCGTCGCCCGAGAGATGGGCCATGATCCGCAGCTCGATCTGGGAGTAGTCG
>JBGSKP010000543.1:0-13795 GCA_041741175.1 Thiocapsa sp.
GCAGGCCAGCCGGTCGGCAGGCGACGCGGCTGCAGCGCAGAGTGAGACGACCTCGGCATAGAGCGCATCGGACTGGTCGCGTCCCTGCTGGCTATCCAAGCCGCTGGCCAAGCTGCTGGCCCAGCCACCGACCCATCCGCCGAATCGCTCGCCCAGCAGGGCTCGTACGCGGACCAGCTCGGAAGCGGTCAACCTGGGTGCGCCGGTCACCGTGGCATCAAGTGCCAGATAGAAGCGGAACGATGCAGGAACATCCGATGCCCACTGACTCAGACAGGCTGTATCGGCCAAGCGCCACAGTGGCGGCTCCAGCAACAGGGCGCGCAGCGCATTGGCGGCATAGGCGAGCCGCCAGTCCGCGGGGAGATCATCCGGGTAAAATCCGTGCTCATCCGGCAGCGGATCCCAGCCGGTTCGAATGGGCAGGATGATAGACATCGTCGGCAAGACGGCTCCGATCGGTAGCAGGGGCAGAACGCAGTCTGTTCAGGGCGTCTCAACACGGCGTCATAAAGCAGCCCTGCAGCGGGATCACCGAGGGACATCAGTGCCCGGCTTGGTGTATTTTGCGCTGTGACGCCCGTCACTGGACAGGGCACGACGGAGACGATCAGGCCAGCATGACAGATCGACGCACACTCGGCACCCTGCAGGCCCCACTTGAGTTCGGCGACCCGGCCAAGATGAAGGCGCTCGGACGTGCGGTGATCCAGACCGAGGCCGCGGCGGTAACCGCCCTGGCCGATCGGATCGACGACGCCTTCGTGACGGCCTGCCGTTATATGCTGGCCTGCGAGGGCCGCATCGTCGTGCTTGGGATGGGCAAGTCCGGGCACATCGGCGGCAAGATCGCGGCGACCCTGGCGAGCACCGGCAGCCCGGCCTTCTTTGTCCACCCCGGCGAAGCCAGTCATGGCGATCTAGGCATGATCACGCCGCGAGACGTGGTGCTGGCGCTGTCCAATTCGGGCGAGACGGCCGAACTGCTGACCCTGCTGCCCTTGCTCAAACGGCTCGGCGTGCCGCTGATCAGCATGACCGGCAAGCCGCGCTCGACCCTGGCACGCGAGGGCGACGTGCATATTGACGTCAGTGTCGACAGCGAGGCCTGTCCGCTCGGGCTTGCCCCGACCTCCAGCACCACGGCGACCCTGGCGATGGGCGATGCCCTGGCGATCGCACTGTTGCAGAGCCGCAATTTTACCGCGGAGGACTTCGCCCGCTCCCATCCGGCGGGGAGCCTCGGACGGCGGCTGCTGCTACATGTGGGCGAGGTCATGCACCGCGACGAACAACTGCCGTGGGTTCCGCTGGGCGCGACCCTGCGTGAAACACTCGAGGAAATGTCCCGCAAGGGCCTGGGCATGAGCGCGGTGGTCGATGCCGAGGGCCGCCTGGCCGGCATCTTCACTGACGGCGATCTGCGCCGCGCCCTGGACCGCGGCATCGATGTGCATCGCACCGCGATCGACAGCGTGTTGACCCGCGATTGCACCACCATCGGCGCCGATGCCCTCGCCGCCGAGGCGCTGCGGCTGATGGAGTCGCGATCGATCAATGGGTTGCTCGTCGTCGATGCTGCCCGGCGACCGATCGGGGCCTTGAACATGCACGACCTCTTGAGGGCAGGAGTGATGTGATCGCCCCGCAACCACCAGGCAGATCCGGTGGCCTGCAGCCACCACCCCGGGGTCCGCTTGACCGGCCCCCTGAATGACCGCCTGGACCGGGCCCCGGCGTGTTCTCGGCACGCTGGAGGCGGTCAGCCGCAAGCGCTCGATCAACAGCACACAGGAGGCAGGATCCGATGCAAGACATCTTCGAACGCGCCGCCCGGATTCGACTGGTCATCTTCGACGTTGACGGGGTCCTGACCGACGGGAGTCTGTATCTCGGCGACGACGGTCAGGAGTACAAGGCGTTCAACTCGCGCGACGGGCACGGCATGGTGATGCTGCAGGAAACCGGCGTGTCGATCGGCGTGATTACGGGACGCACCTCCGAGGTGGTGCGCATCCGCATGGAGAGTCTCGGGGTGGCACACCTCTACCAGGGCCGCCGCGACAAACTGCCGGCCTACGAATCGCTCAAACGCGACCTGTCGCTCGCCGACGAGGCCATCGCCTACGTCGGCGATGACCTGATGGATCTGCCCATCATGCGGCGAGTCGGACTGGCGATCGCGGTCGGCGACGCGCATCACCTGGTGCGGGGCCATGCCCATCTGTGCACGCAGGCTTCCGGAGGGCGTGGCGCGGCACGCGAGGTCTGTGAGCTGATCATGGAGGCGCAGGGCAACTGGGCACGCATGGTGGCCGATTACGCATGAGCGCGGCAGGCAGGAAGAGCAGCCTACCCGTCTGGTCGGCGCAACAATGGCTGCTCGTCGCCTTCTTCGTCGCCTCCGGGCTGCTCGCCTGGTGGCAGTTCCAACCGGCCGAGCAGGCACCGCCGGGCGCGCTCGAGCGCGCCCGGCTACCCGACTATGTGGTCACCCATTTCACTGCGGTCGAGATGGATGACAGGGGCAAACCGAGTCGGCGCCTGGTTGCCGAAGAGCTTCGCCAATATGTCGACGAGGATGTCTCCGAGTTGACCCAACCGCGCATGACCCTGTATCAAACCGACGGCGAGCCCTGGCGGGCACGCGCCGACAGCGGCATCGTGATGGCCAGCGGCGAAGAGATTCAGCTCCACGGCGGGGTCGAGCTCGAGCGCAACGGCAACCTCGCTACCCGCTCGGCGCATATCGCAACCGAGCTGCTGCGTATCTGGCATCATCGCGCTTACGCCGAAACCGATCGAGCGGTCGTAGCCACCAGCGACCTGGACCGGCTGACCGCGACCGGGATGCGCCTGTGGTACGCCGAGCCGTTGCGCGCCCAGTTCGACGGGCGCGCGCACATCTTTCTCGCACCCGAACAGAACGAAGAACCATGATCGGAAACGCATTGAGTCAGCCGCGACGCCGGCGCGAGGCTCCCCCGGCGCCGCTCGCGACCACCCTGGCCCTCGCCCTGAGCGTCGCCCTCATCTTGGGATGGACCCCGGCAGCCGCGCTGACGGGCGACGAGAAGCAGCCCATCACGATCGAAGCCGACGAAGTGGAGGTCCTGGAAGCCGAGAGCACCAGCATCTACGTCGGTAATGTGACGGTCGATCAGGGCAGTACCCGGTTGCGCGGTGATCATGTCACGGTTCACCATCGAGAGGACCGGCGCCCGCGCCTGATCATCGCCATCGGTGCGCCTGCCAGCTTCAAGCAGCTTCTGGACAACGACGAAGGCGAGGTTCAAGCCTACGCCAAACGCATGGAGTACGACGCCGACAAGGACGAGCTGACATTGATCGAGGATGCGCTACTTATTCAAGGTGTGGATCGCGTGGCCAGCGAGCGCATCGTTTATGATCGCGCCCGCGCCCATTTTCGCGCCGGCGGAGGCGGTCGCGTCAGTATCACCATTACGCCGGAGCAGCCCTAAACCGCGCCGGAGGCGACCACCGGGATCAATGCGGGAGCAGCGATGAAGATGACACCAGATGGCCTTGGAGTTGGCGTGGTTTAGATGAGATTTTTTCCGTCAATTGACACTGCGGCGTGGGACGCCCGGGCGCATGCATCCGGGCATCCCGGATATCCCGGATATCCCGGCTGGTCGGTTTCAGGATGAGCGCGCTTCTCAATGGGTCCGGGTCCGGGTCCGGATCCCTCTCCGGCTCAGGCACGCTGCGCGCGGAGCATCTGAAGAAGAGCTATCGCGGACGGCAGGTCTTGCGCGATGTCAGTGTGAGTGTCGATGCCGGCGAGGTCGTAGGCCTGCTCGGGCCGAACGGCGCGGGCAAGACCACCTGCTTTTATCTCATCGTCGGACTCATTCCCGCCGACGAGGGACGCATCGCTTTGAACGGACGGGACATTACGCTCACGCCCATGCATGGGCGCGCACGCGCCGGCCTGAGCTATCTGGCGCAGGAGCCCTCGATCTTCCGCAAGCTCACGGCGCGCGACAACATTCTCGCCATCCTCGAAGCGCGCGGCGATCTGAAACGTGCGCAGCGCAACCTGCGCTGCGAGCGCCTCCTCGAAGAGCTGGGGATCGCCCATGTGGGCGGATCACTGGCACTGAGCCTCTCGGGCGGAGAGCGACGTCGCCTGGAGATCGCCAGGGCACTGGCTGTCGATCCGGTGGTGATGCTGCTCGACGAGCCATTCGCCGGGGTTGATCCCATCGCCGTTGGCGACATCAAGGCGATCGTCTCTCACCTGCGTGACCGCGGCATCGGCGTGCTGATCACGGATCACAACGTCCGCGAGACGCTCGACATTTGCGACCGCGGCTACATCATCAGCGCCGGCTGTGTGATCGCTGCGGGGATCCCGGAAGCGCTTTTGGCCAATCAACAGGTTCGCGACGTCTACTTGGGGGCGGATTTCTCGATGTAGACTGCACCCCCCGGCCGGCTGCTTTTTCCCGGATGATGGGTGTAAGATGAAGCGCCTGCCGAGTCCGATCGTGCCGTTGGGAACGGGCTCGGCTGCAACCGAGCAGGGCGGGGCCCTGACCGAACACCTCGAAGACGCATCCGCAATACATGAAGCAATCCATCCAGCTTCGGCTCGGCCAACACCTGACCATGACGCCTCAGTTGCAGCAGGCGATCCGTCTGTTGCAGCTCTCGACACTTGATCTCCAGAAAGAGATTCAGGAGGCGCTGGACACCAACCTCATGTTGGAAGAGGGCGACGAGGCGGATCGATTCAACGCGGCGGACATGCGCGAGTCGGGCACGATCCAGAGTGAGGACATCGAGACGCCACGCGTCCCGGTGGAGCAGGCGGAGGACCGCGAGGTTCACGCCGAATCCAACGAGATGCCCGATGAATTGCCGGTCGACACCCTCTGGACCGACGTCTTCGACAACTATCTGCCCACGACGTCGCATGGCGCGGACGATGGCTCGGATTTCGACCCCTTCGCCCAACAGAGCCGGCCGCAAACCCTGCTCGACCATCTCGCCTGGCAACTCAATCTCTGCCGCCTGAGCGAGCGCGACAACATGATCGCCCAAGCCGTCATCGACTCGGTCGATGCCGACGGCTATCTGCGGATCAATGTCGCGGAGCTCCTGGCGACCATCGATCATCCCGAGGTCACTGCCGAGGAGGTCGAAGCGGTCATCCACCGCATTCAATCGTTCGATCCTCCCGGCGTCGGCGCACGCAACCTCGCCGAGTGTCTGCTGATTCAACTGCACCAACTGCCGCCGCAGACGCCCTGGCGCGATACCGCCCTGGCCGTGTGTCGAAATGGATTCGAGCATTTGGCCAGGCGAGACGTGGCTGCACTGGTGCGCCAGCTCAAGGAATCCGAAGAGGCCATTGCCGGAGCGCTCGCGCTGATCCGCGGCATGAATCCCCGGCCCGGGAGCTTGATTGCCGGCACACCTGCCCAATACGTTGTTCCGGATATCTTCGTGCGCAAACGCGAAGGGCGCTGGTCGGTCGAGCTAAACCCCGAATCGACGCCTAAACTCAGGGTAAATGCTGAGTATGCACGACTGATACGCAGAGCCGATCAGAGCGCGGACGGGATCACGATGAAGAGCCATCTGCAAGAGGCACGCTGGTTCATCAAAAGCCTAGCCAGCCGCAACGATACGGTCCTGCGCGTCGGAGCCAAGATCATCGAGATGCAGCAGGATTTCTTCGAGCACGGTGAAGAGGCCATGAAGCCGATGGTTCTGCGCGATGTCGCCGAGGCGCTGGAGCTGCACGAATCGACCGTCTCGCGGGTAACGACCCAAAAATACATGCACACGCCGCGAGGAACCTTTGAATTTAAGTATTTTTTTTCCTCGCACGTCAATACCGCTTCGGGCGGCGAATGCTCGTCGACGGCCATCCGCGCCTTCATCCGTAAGCTGATCGCCGGCGAATCCGCCAAAAAGCCCATGAGCGACAGTAAGATCGCGCAGGAGTTGGCCGACCAGGGGATCAATGTCGCAAGACGAACCGTCGCCAAGTACCGCGAGGCGATGGGTGTTCCACCCTCGAACGAGCGCAAGCGCCTGGATTAACAGGCTGTTTGAACCATAAGGAGTCACAAGATGAAGATCAACCTGACGGGTCACCACATCGATATCACCGATGCGCTGAAAGGCTACGTCGACACGAAATTCGAGCGCCTAGCGCGACACTTCGACCACGTCATCAACGCCCATGTCGTGCTGAGCGTCGAAAAGCTTGCCCAAAAAGCCGAAGCGACACTGCATATCAACGGCAGCAAGGTCTTCGCCGATTCCGTGCATGAAGACATGTACGCCGCCATCGATGGTCTGATCGACAAGCTCGATCGCCAGGTTCTGCGTCACAAGGAGAAAAAGAGCGATCATCGCAACAATACGCCGAAGGTCGCCGAGGCCGACGAGGCCGACGAGGCCGCCGATCAAATCTGAGCGGTATTTGTTCGCCAATACCCGTTGAGACAACACCTCCGACCGGGGCACTGACCCGCGTCCGAGGTGTTTTTTTAAGTGGGGCAGACGCGGTGCGGCAGGCGGAATCGCCCGCGCGGTCATCACATCCGAGGATTTTCAGAACCCATGATCAGTTACGCTCGCCCGCACTCGCATCGCGGGCCTCGACCCGACAACCAGGCGCGGCCCATCGAGCTCGCGACGGATGGGAGCCGCTGCCGATGCTCAGCCCCGATCTGATCAACCAGGCTCGCGTCGGTCACGGCCTGGAGATCTCCAGCAAGAAACGCCTGCTCGAGACACTCGCCGAGCTGCTCGCCAAGGATCACCCGCGACTGAGCACCGAGAGCGTCTTCGAGCGCCTCCTGGAGCGCGAGCGACTCGGCAGTACCGGGCTGGGTCACGGCGTCGGCCTACCGCATGCGCGGATCAAAGACATCTCCAACGTCCTCGGAGCCTTCGTGCAGACGGTTCATGGGGTGGATTACGACGCCGCCGACGGCGAGCCCGTTGATCTGGCCTTCGCGCTCCTGGTCCCGGAAACCGCCACCGAGGAACATCTCAAACTGCTTGCCTATCTGGCCGGTCGCTTCAATGAACCTGCCACGCGCGAGCGTCTGCGTGGGGCTGGTTCGGCCGCGGCGATACTGGATCTCCTGAGAGCGGCCTAGCCGCGCACCAGTTCTCCCACGATGATCGACAGTCTCCAATCCCTGATTGCCCAGACCGGCTCGCGGCTCAACCTGAGCTGGATCACGCCTGAGCCGGCAACTCCGCGCGCCCTGCGCGGCGATGATCCGGCGAGCTCGCGACAATCGCTCATCGGCTCATTGAACTGCATCCATCCCAATCGCCTCCAGGTCATCGGCCACGCCGAGCTGGTCTATCTGGCGGATCTGGGACGCACCGCGTTCGGCGAAACCGTCAATAAACTCTTCGCCGAGCATCCGACCGCTGTGATTTTTTCCGATAGCATCGATCCCGCGGCGGCCTTCCGCGAGGCGGCCGAGCAGACCGGCACGCCGCTGCTCGGCTCATCGCTCGGCGACGAGGAGCTGATCAACCATCTGCGCTATTTCCTCACCCATGCGCTCGCCGAGCGCCGCACTGTTCACGGCGTTTTTATCGAGGTACTCGGCATGGGGGTGCTGCTCGTCGGCGATCCGGCGGTCGGCAAGAGCGAGCTGGCGCTGGACCTCATCGCACGCGGTCATCGCCTGATCGCCGACGATGCACCCCGGTTCGCGCGCATCGCCCCGGAGACTCTGGAAGGAACCTGCCCCGAGGGCCTGCGCGATTTTCTCGAGGTTCGCGGGCTGGGGATTCTCAACATCCGCGCGATGTTCGGTGAAGGTGCGGTGGTGCGTAGCAAGACGCTGAATCTGATCATCGATCTGCAGCCGCTCGATCAACAGCAGCTGGAGTGCATCGATCGACTCAGCGGCAGTCTCTCGGTACGCAATGTGCTCGGGGTCGCGATCCCGAAAATCACCATGCCGGTCGCACCGGGTCGCAATCTCGCCATCCTTGTGGAGGCAGCCGTTCGACATCAGATTCTGCGGATTCGTGGATACGATGCCGGTGTCGACTTCATCGACCGCCAGGCACGCGCCATCAGCATCGATCGACCGGACCCGCCGAGACCACCATCATGACCAGCCACGCCCAGGACGACCGAGCCGGCGAACCCCTGGATGACCAACTGTCCGGATCACCCGAATCGGCCAGCAAGCCGATGCGACTGGTGATCCTGAGCGGCCTCTCGGGCTCGGGCAAGAGCGTTGCCCTGCATACGCTGGAAGACATCGGTTTTTACTGCATCGACAATCTACCGCTGTTCCTGCTGAAGGACCTCGCGCTGGGCCTGCATAACGGGGCCGACGCGGCGTTCAACATGACGGCGGTCGGGATCGACGCACGCACCAGCCCCGACCAGCTGCGAGAGCTTCCCGGGCTGGTGCAGGCCGCACGCGAGCGGGGCATCGGATGTGACGTCCTCTTTCTCGACGCACAGACCGACACCCTGATCAAACGCTTCAGCGAGACCCGCCGCAAACATCCCCTGACCCGCGGGGATCGCTCGCTCGCAGAGGCCCTTCAGCTTGAGCGCACACTCCTGGAGCCAATCCGCAACTGCGCCGACAGCTGCATCGATACAACTCAGACCAATGTCCACGAGCTGCGCGACCTCGTTCTCGACCGCGTGGTCGGCGGGGTCTCGCCCAAGGCGTCGATCCTGCTCCAGTCCTTCGGTTTCAAGCATGGCGTGCCGCACGATGTGGATTTCGTCTTCGATCTGCGCTCCCTTCCCAATCCGCACTGGCAGGCGAGTCTGCGAGCCTTGACCGGGCGCGACCGACCCGTCGTGGATTTCCTCGACGCAAGCGAGGAGTTTCGTCGGATGCGCGACGACATTCAGCGGTTTTTCGATCACTGGATCCCCCGGTTCGAAACCGACGGGCGCAGTTATCTCACGATCGCGATCGGCTGCACCGGCGGACAGCACCGCTCGGTCTATATGGCCGAGTCGCTGCGGCAGCACTTCGAGGCCGATGGCTATCGGGTCATGGTCCGGCATCGGGAGTTACCGTGAGCGTCACGCTGCTCATGATCACGCATCAGCCCTTCGGCGCCGATCTGCTGCGGGTCGCGACGGCGATCCTGGGCGCCCGCCCGCAGGGCGTGGAGGCCATGGAGATCGTCAACGACGTGTCCTGCGAGATCCTGATTGCGGACGCCACGCAGCGCCTGGAGCGTCTTGACGAGGGCGACGGCGTTCTGGTGATGACGGATCTCTATGGCTCCACACCCGCCAATGTTGCGGTCGCGCTGCTGGCGCAGCATGAACGGCTGCGCGTGATCGCGGGTCTGAATCTGCCCATGCTGCTGCGCGCCATCACCTACGCCTCGCTGGATCTCGACGGCGTGGCCGACAAAGCCCTGCAAGGCGGCCGCGACGGGGTCCTGCTCTGCTCACGACGAGATGACACCGTATGATCTGCAAAGAGCTCGAGATCCTCAATAAGCTGGGCCTGCACGCCCGTGCGGCCGCTAAGCTTGTGCAATGTGCCGGGCGCTTCGCCAGCCGGGTCGAGATCGAGCGACGCGGGCAGAGCGTGAACGGTAAAAGCATCATGGGCGTCATGATGCTGGCCGCAAGCCAGGGGACCCGAATTCGGGTCGAAACCGCAGGCGAGGATGAAGAGGCTGCGATGGCGGCTATTGAGGCGTTGGTCGGCGACCGCTTCGGAGAGGCGGAATGACCACCGCCTTTCAGGGGATCGGGATCGCCACCAGCCGTTCGCTTGCGCTTGGACCGGCTCACATCGATGCCCGAGGCCGCGGCAACATTGCCCAATCCACCATCGCGGTCGATCAGATCGCCGCCGAGATCGACCGACTCGACCGTGCCGTCGCAGCCGCGCGACACGCCTTGCGGGCGGTGCGCACGCAGATCCCGCGTCACACACCAATCAACATCGCCGAATTCATCGACGCGCACCTGCTGATGCTCGACGATACCGCCTTGATCGGCGAGGTCCGGCGCATCGTCGCGGAACAACTCTGCAACGCCGAGTGGGCGCTGCAGATCCAATGCGACGCCCTGGTTCGGGTCTTCGACGAGATGGACGACCCTTACCTGCGCACCCGCCGCGACGATATCGAGCATGTCGTCGAGCAGATTCAAACTTGTCTGCGCAGCGCCATCCCCTCCGCGGCACTGTCGGGAAAGGATCTCGAGGGCCGGGTCGTGGTAGCACGCGATCTGACCCCGGCCGATACGATCCTGTTGCGTCATCGCGGCGCCGTTGCCTTCGTGACCGAGTTCGGCGGACCCATGTCCCACACGGCCATCCTGGCACGCAGTCTCGGGGTGCCCGCGGTGATGGGCGTTCACAACATCACGCGTTATCTGCGTCAAGACGAGCTGATCCTCGTCGACGGCGAAACAGGCACCATTCTCGCCGACGTCGACCCAAGAACCCTGGCGTTTTTCCGCGACCGGCTGCGGGCGGCCGAGGTACGTCAGATCCGCCTGCGGGGCCTCGTCGGGCGACCGTCGGTCACCCGTGACGGGGTCGCCATCGAACTGCTCGCGAACCTCGAACTGCCCGAGGACATGGAACTGGCGAAGTCCAACGGCGCCAGCGGCGTTGGCCTGTATCGCACCGAGTTCCTTTACATGAATCGCCCGGGTCTGCCGGACGAAGAGGAGCATCTGGCAAACTACGCCGAGATCGTCGCCGGACTCGATGGCCTTCCCCTCACCATCCGCACACTGGATCTGGGTGTGGACAAACGGGTCGACTCGGTTCCCCAACCGGGCCCCGGCGTCTCGAACCCGGCACTTGGGCTGCGCGCCATTCGGCTGTGCCTGAAAGAGCCCGACCTCTTCCGACCGCAACTGCGGGCGATCCTGCGCGCCTCCGCGCTGGGGCCCGTGCGGCTGATGCTGCCGCTTGTCTCGAACGTCCATGAGGTCGAGACCGTGCTCGCACTGATCGAGCAGATCAAGGCTCAGCTCGACCGCGACGGTCTGCGCTATGATCCGAATCTGCCGATCGGCGCCATGATCGAGGTGCCCGCCGCGGCCCTGGTTGCGCACGCACTGGTGCGCCGGCTAGATTTTTTATCGATCGGCACGAACGACCTCATCCAGTACACCCTGGCGATCGATCGCCTCGACGACAGCGTCAACTATCTCTTCGACCCCGCCCATCCCGCCATCCTGCGCCTGGTGCGTATGACGATCGATGCCGCGCGCGACCTGAACCGACCCGTGAGCATGTGCGGCGAGATGGCCGGCGATCCACGCTTCACCCGCCTACTGCTCGGGATCGGCCTGCGCGAATTCAGCATGCAGCCCGGTGCGATCCTGGACATCAAAGAACTGTTGCTGGAGGCCGACACACTGGACCTGACGCATCGCTGCGACGCGCTCTTCGCCCAGCTCGACGATGCCGATCCCGGCGCACTCATCGACGCCCTCAATGCTTAAACCGCGTCCGGCGGTCCACAGCCATGCTCGACAGAATCCGCATGATCACGGACAACAACCACGTCATCCCTGACGCGGTTTAAGGTGATTGCCGAGAAATGACCGTCCCTGGCGAGACCCAACGACGCCAAGGCTCTACAGGCGCGGGGCTTGCCGGCGCAAACGCCGGCGCCTGACGCCGCCGGTGGAGCGATCCGCAAGGTTAAGCGCGGGCAAGCGCCTACGAGGCTGACGCTGCTCAAGACCGACCATCCATCAACATCCTTAAACCGCGTCGCTCCAGCGCCCTTAGTGGATCCCGGAGCCCGAGCCAAAACCCAAACACCACAAGTCGCTCGAAACGCGGTTTAAGCACGCCACTGCGCAAGGATCTCCATGCACACCCGATTCATCTCCTCCGCACGCGCCGCGGTGTCCGCCTCGGTATAGGCCCGCAGCTCCGGCGCATTACCGGACGGACGCAGGTGGGCGATCTCACCGCTGGTGAAAGTGATCCGCAGGCCGTCGGTGATATCCAGATCCGCCACGCCACCGAACGCGGGACCGAAAACGGCCTCCACGGCAGCGCGGTCCAGAGCAGGCACGCCCATGTGGAGCGCGGCGAGCCGCGTCTGCGCAATCTCGGTCGGAAAATCCTTCAGACGATCGCTCCAGGTCGACCGACCGGGGAGATCGGCTGCAAGCGCCGAGACGGGTTTGTCCTGCTCCACCGCGGCGCGCAGGATCGCGACCGCGACCAGGACCGCGTCCCGGGTCGGGAGCGCGGCCAGAACACGCCCTTCCTGCTTCATCGCGGTTGCCATGAGAAAGCCGCCGTTGGCCTCATAGCCGACCACCCTGTCCAGACCGCGATCCACCAGATCCTGCATCCCCTGGATGACGAAGGGTGAGCCGATGCGCGTGCGCAACACAGCCTCGAACCAGCGCGACCGCTCGAGCGCCGTGTTGCTGCTCACCGGCGTGACGACAGCGCGCGCACCCAGCTGGCGTGCGCACAGTATCCCGGCGATATCACCACGCAGCCACTCGCCGGTTTCGTCGCCGATCAATGGGCGATCGCCATCGCCATCTGCCGAGACCAGGGCATCAAAGTTGCCGGTCGCGGCCCACTCGCGTGCCAGGGCGACGTCTTCCGGACGGATTGCCTCGGTATCGACCGGAACGAAGGCGGCCGAATGCCCCAGGCGCGTAACCTGAGCCCCAAGTCCGCCAAGCACCTCCACATAGGCATCGCGAGCGACGCTGGAGTGCTCGTACACCCCCACACGCAGCCCAGCCAGACAGCCTGGGGGAAAGAACTCCAGGTAGCGGGCGAGATAGGCGCGATAGGCCGCGGGATCCTCCGCCGGCAGAGCTGCGGCCTGCGCTTGGATAAAGGTGCCGTTCCGATCGAACAGCGCGTCGGTCACACGCAGAGGCTGTGCTCGGATGCCCTCTTCGTCCTGTTTGAGGATCTCGCCCGTCGGGAGGTTGAATTTGATGCCGTTGCGATCATCGGGGATGTGGCTCCCGGTCACCATGAGCGTCGGCGCACCCTGCGCCATGCCCCAAGCGGCGGCGGCCGGACTGGGGATGCGCCCCAGATGGCGTGGGCGACAGCCTAGATCCAACGCGGCACGGGCGCAGGCGATCATGATCCTGGAGGTACTGGGGCGCAGATCCCCGGCGATTCCGACCGCGGAATCCGGCCCGATCTGGCCGGCCGCCCGAAGATAGCCGAGAAAACCAGTCGTGTAGGCATAACAGACCCGATCGGTCATAGCCTCGGCCAACCCGCGGGCGCCACTGGTGCCGAACTTCACACCGCTGCTGTTCATCAAGTCGCCGATCTGCATGCGATCTCCTTACGTCAAGTCACTGTATCGCCGCCGGAGCGCACGCCGGCTCAGGCATCCTCGGATCAAGGACAGTCAAACGATGGACCCCGAGGGTCATCGACGAGACGGCCCACATCTTCGCAAAAGGGGATGTCCCTCAAGGCCATGAATCGGTTAAGCTCTCGTCGGCCGCCAACTCGCCCCGCGAGAGACCGGCGCTCGCAGAGCGCGAAGATGCTCAACGGGCCCGTGCACGGCCAGACCCGCCCGGGGCAAGCCAACCCGGACCGGCCCCGGCAAAGGATACGCCGGATCCTGCTTAAAAATTTACACCCATTCGAGGACTCTCTCTATGCTCGACATGTCTCGCATGATCCCCCTGGTGTCCGCGGCGACGCTTGCGCTCGTCATCGGTCAGAGCGCCTATGCAAGCGAATCGGCGCCGGCGGCCAGCCCGGCCGAAGCCGCATCCAATGCAACGCAGAGCCCCGGCGACGCCGCG
>JBGSKP010000544.1:0-1822 GCA_041741175.1 Thiocapsa sp.
TGAGCGCGGCGATCTGCTGGTTGAGCAGTTCGACCTGGCTCATGGCGCGCTGCGATATCTGTTTCTCGGCGTCGAGCGCACCCGACAGCGCCCCGATCTTTTCCTCCGCCGCTCCGACGGCGCCGCTGCCGCTGGCAAGAAGCTCCTGCAGCCGCGAGCGCTCGCTCTCCGCGCCGGCAAGCGAAGCCTGCAGGTTGACGATGGAATCCTCGAGATCCTGGTTCCCCGAGCGCTCCAGTGCGAGAAGCTGGGTAAGCTCGTTGATCTGGCTGTTCAGGCGGTTCAGCACCTCGTCGCGGCCGGAAATCTCGCGCGACAGGAAGAACTGCGCCAGCACGAAGACCGTGAGCAGGAACATGATGGCGAGCAGCAGCGTCGACAGCGCATCGACGAAGCCCGGCCAGTAGTCGATCGAGCGGTCCCTGCGACGGTTTCGTGCGAGCGCCATCAGCGGTCGCCCAGTTTGTCAGACAGCTTGTCGAGGGTCTCGCGCATGGCGCGCGATTCGGCCTGCTGCGCCTCGATCCAATCACGCAGCATCTGCTGCTCGGTGCGCATGTTCTTGACCAGGCCCTGGATGCCCTCGGCAAGGCTCGCCATCGCCGCCGTCGAACGCTGCGTCATGCCGCCCTCCTGGGCGATGCGCTGCATGCGTTCGGAGAGAAGCCGCAGTTCCTCGCCTGTGCCCTCGGCAACGATCGGTGCGTCGGATCCGACATCGGTGACGGTCGACAGCCAGTTTTCGAGCTCGGTGTAGAAACGGGTCTGCGCGCGGCCGGCCTGCAGGTCGAGGAAGCCGAGGACGAGCGAGCCGGAGAGGCCGAACAGCGACGAAGAGAACGCCGTACCCATGCCGCCGAGCGGAGCGGTGAGCCCGGTCTTCAGCGTGGCGAGCAGGTCGTTGGTGTCGCCGCCGGTGCCGGGATCGAGCGACTGGATGACCTGCGTGATCGAGCTGATCGTCCCAAGCAGGCCCCAGAAAGTGCCGAGCAGGCCGAGGAAGACCAGGAGGCCGATGAGGTAGCGTGTGGTGTCGCGCGATTCGTCGAGGCGGGTGGCGATGGAATCGAGGATCGAGCGTAGCGACGAAGTCGACAGCGCCATCTCCTGACGCCGGCCGATCAGCGCCCGCATCGGAGCCAAAAGCACCGGCTCGCGCCCGACCTTGTCGGCGCTGCCGGCGGCGCGGAACGAATTGACCCAGCGCACTTCCGGACGAAGGCGGATGACATGGGTGAAGACCATCAGGATGCCGACGGCGAGCACGCCGAGGATCAGGCCGTTCAGCCCCGGATTGGACAGGAAGGCCGACTGGATCTGGCGATAGAGAATGGCGGCGACGAAGCCCGTCAGGATCAGGAAGATCACCATGATCCAGAAGAACACCATCGGACTGGAGAGCTTGTGGGGATCGGCGCCCTCGCCGTCCTCGGAAATCCCCCACCCCGATACCGTCAGCTTCGCCATGCGTTCCGTTCCCGACATCCTGGGCGCGATTCCGGTCCGCAAGCCGGTTCTCGGATAGATCGCGCTCTACTTGTTGCATCCGCAGCGATTTTGTCGGCGCGAGTGTCCAGCACGGCCGCTTCGCTTGCGAAGTCGGGGGAGACTACCCGAATTTATGGCGGAATTGAAAGCGCCGGGATTCGTTACCCGCCGATGAGCGCGCAGACCCCCTCAGATCGGGCGCTTCAACAGCTCGAGCAGGCCCTTGTGGATGTATTCGTTGCCGACCACGATGTCGTTTCGGCCGAACATGTCGTTGCCGCCAGCCATGTCGGAGACATAGCCGCCCGCCTCGCGGATGAGCACGATGCCGGCG
>JBGSKP010000545.1:0-8704 GCA_041741175.1 Thiocapsa sp.
CATGCTCTCGGGCTACTGCGCCGGCTGGTCGCTGCGCACCCTGCTCAACGAGGGGCTGAACGGGGTTCCGGGCAAGGTCGAAGCCGGTCCGCCCAAGCACATGTCCTCGGCGATCGGCCAGATCGTCAACTTTCTCGGCACGCTTCAGAACGAGTGGGCCGGCGCTCAAGCGTTTTCCAGCTTCGATACCTACATGGCGCCCTTCGTGCGCGTCGATGGGCTGGATTATCCGCACGTCAAGCAGGCGATCCAGGAGCTGATCTACAACCTGAATGTGCCGTCGCGTTGGGGGTGCCAAACACCCTTCACGAACCTGACCTTCGACTGGGTCTGTCCCGAAGATCTGCGCGAACAGGTACCGGTGATCGCAGGTGTGGAGCAACCCTTCACCTACGGCGATCTGCAGGTCGAGATGGACCTGATCAATCGAGCCTATATCGAGGTGATGACCGAGGGCGACGCCAAGGGGCGGATTTTCACCTTCCCGATCCCAACCTACAACATCACCTCCGATTTTCCGTGGGACAGCGAGAACGCGGAGCACCTGTTCGAGATGACGGCGAAGTACGGTCTGCCCTACTTCCAGAATTTCCTGAACTCCGAACTCTCGCCGAACATGGTGCGGTCGATGTGCTGCCGGCTCCAGTTGGATCTGCGCGAGCTGCTCAAGCGCGGCAACGGCTTGTTCGGATCGGCGGAACAAACCGGCTCGCTCGGTGTGGTGACGATCAACTGTGCGCGTCTGGGCTTCACCCACCGCGGCGACGAGGCCGGACTACTGGCCCGGCTCGACACCCTTCTGGATCTGTCGCGCAACAGTCTCGAGATCAAACGCAAGGTCATCCAGCGTCACATGGATGCCGGACTCTTCCCCTACACCAAGCGGTATCTGGGCACCCTGCGCAACCATTTCTCGACGATCGGTGTGAACGGGATCAACGAGTTGATCCGCAACTTCACCAACGATGCCGAAGACATCACGACCGCCTGGGGCCACGCCATGGCCTGCCGGATTCTGGATCATGTCCGCGCACGCATGATCGAATTTCAGGAGTCGACCGGCAGCATGTACAACCTGGAGGCCACACCGGCGGAGGGCACGACCTACCGCTTCGCCCGCGAGGACAAGAAGCGCTTCCCGGACATCCTCCAGGCCGGCACGCCCGAGACGCCCTACTACACCAACAGCTCGCAGCTGCCGGTAGGCTACACGGACGACCCCTTCGAGGCGCTCGCCATGCAGGAGGCACTGCAGACCAAATACACGGGCGGGACGGTGCTGCACCTTTACATGAACGAGCAGATCTCCACGACCGACGCCTGCAAGCGACTGGTCCGTCGGGCGCTGGAGAACTTCCGTCAGCCCTATATCACGATCACGCCGGTGTTCTCGATCTGCCCGAAACACGGCTATCTCAGCGGCGAACATGAATTCTGCCCGATCTGCGACGGGGAGTTGATCGCACGCAAGACCGCAGAGCAGGAACAGACCACGGCCTAGTCGGAACGCGCGCTGAACCGCCCCGGCGACACCCGACATCGCCACGACTCAACGACCTATACTTTTTCTATCAGGAGGAGAACCGCATGATGAACCTAGGCATCGAGCTGAAGACCGAAGAGCGCACACGTTGCGAAGTCTGGACCCGCGTGATGGGTTATCACCGCCCGGTCTCGGCCTTCAACGCCGGCAAGCGCGCCGAACATGCTGAACGGCGTTATTTCACCGAAACGCCCGCCCGCAGCCTGTCCGCCTGTCAGAACCGCGCCGCGGCCTAGAACCTTCGAGACGATCGGCAAGAGGGCGCCGTGCCACGCACGCCAGACCATCGGACAGACCAGCGGAACCTTGTCGATCCGCCGCTCCATTCAGATCTCGCCGATGCGGACCAGCTACGTGTCGGCGGACTCATCCCCCTGACGACCATCGACTACCCCGGCGAGCTCGCCGCGGTGGTTTTTTGTCAGGGCTGTACCTGGCGCTGCCGTTACTGCCAGAACGGCGCCTTGATCGATCCGACGGTCGACCCGGCGATATCTTGGCCAGAGGTCCGCGAATTCCTGGAACGCCGCCAGGGACTGCTCGACGCCGTTGTGTTCAGCGGTGGCGAGCCGACGCTCCAGAGCGCCCTCCCCGCAGCCATGCGCGAGGCTAGGCAGCTCGGATTCAAGATCGGCCTGCACACGGCCGGCTCCGCCCCTCAACGTCTCGTACGCCTGTTACACCTGCTGGATTGGGTCGCGCTGGACATCAAGGCGTTTCCCGCCGACTATCCTGCGATCACGGGTGTCGAGGGTTCGGGCGAGGTCGCCTGGGCGAGCCTGGACCTGATCAGGGCGTCGGGCATCAGTCTCGAAGTGCGCACGACAATCATGCCGGACTGGGCACCCGAGTCACTCGCATCGCTTGCCGCTGCACTCGCGCAGGCCGGCGTGACACATTATGCCGTTCAAGCCTGTGATCATAGGCATGCCCTCGACCCGCTTCTGCCTCCTCAGAAAGTCCCTTTCGCGCAGCTCGTCGCCGCGATCGATACCACATCCTTCAGCCAGCTCATCGTGCGCGGTCTTTGAACCCGTCGAAACCGCAGCAGACGCGGTTTCGCATGCTCCGGGTTTGCCCGAACCACCCGGCCGCCCCATATCAGGCGACAACCGGGCCTGGAATCCCGCTATCTTGAGAAGATCATGCGCGACATCCTACTGATCGACAACGGCTCAAAACGGGCCGATGGCACACGAAGCCTGCGAGGAATCGCGACTCGACTCGCCGATCAGATCGGCGAGCCCGTTCACCCTGTCTCGCTGCTCCATGCCAACCAGATCCCAGCGAGCGCCCTGGACGGCCGGTCCGCAGACACCTTCGAGCCCTTTCTGCGTCGGCGCCTTCACGATGGCGTTCGGAATTTTCTCGTTCTCCCGCTCTTCTTCGGGCCGAGTCGTGCCATCAGCGACTACGTCCCGGAAAAGGTTACCGCTCTGCGTGCAGAGGTCGGGCCGTTCGAGGTCCGGGTGGCAAGGGCGCTCTGTCCGTTACCGGAGGGAGAACCGGACCTGGTCGAGATCCTCTTTGACCAGATCCGGCTGACAGCCTCGACGCGTGAGATCGAGATCCGTCGTGTCATTCTGGTCGATCACGGTTCCCCGATCCCGGTCGTGACCGAGGTGAGGCGCTGGCTTGCCGTGCGACTGGCCAAGCGGCTCAACGAGCAACTGGGCGTCAGGATTGCGCTAGAGGAAGCCGTGATGGAGAGGCGTGCTGGCGCACAGTATGACTTCAATGGGGATTTACTGGAGGATCGATTACGGGGACTTGCCCAGGAGAACAGCACCAGCCCAGTGATACTTGCGATGTTGTTCCTCTCGCCCGGACGACATGCAGGACCGGGGGGGGACGTGGCCGAGATTTGCGAACGTGTCGAGAAGGACTACAGCGGTTTTCGAGCGTATCCGTCACCCCTGGTCGGAGCGCATCCGATGCTGGCCAGGATCCTCGCAGAGCGGCTCGATGATATCGACGACAGATCGTGTTCGGCAAGAGAAATTAATAAAGTCAACCAAAATAGGAGCGAAGGCTGACGCGTTCGCTCCAAATCGCTCGGCTGGACTTCATCCGGGCGAAATCGCTATCGCAAACAACAAAAAACCGTATGCAGAGTCGTTGCAAACCGTGGTCACTCCAACGCATCGGGAGCGAAGAGGAAATCCGCCCGCGCCGATTCGCCTGACTAAAACCCGTATCCCAAAGAGATCACGTAGCTGTGCACAACCAATGCCACCACCAGGACGGTGAACAGAATCGGCATCAACCACACCGCAGGATTAACGACCAGCCAAATCTTCCAGTCGTCTTCCGGGTTTGCAGGCTTTTTGATCTCACTCATCACATCACCTCGTCGTATCCAAGGAATGGTCAGAACCAAGCATTGGTTCCGAAGATAAACTGGTGCACCAGTGCCGCAGTTTCAACACAGGCGCTACAGGTACTCCTGTTATTGCTCGCGGATTCGCTTGCTCGGTTAGGGTCAACAACTGCTCGATCATCGCTGTTTACCACAAAGGATAATCGACAATCCACGTACAATACGGCCGTGCAGTCAGCCCGCTCAATCAAGTGGTGCGCCGGCTGGCGGAACTAATACGCCGAGCCAGCCAGAATCACGAAGCGGGGCTTCCCTGCCCCGCTGGGGACGCGAATCATACCCCGCATCCCCGAACACTCGCGTGACGTGAAGAACGGTGAGGCGCCGTCGATTCAAACGCAACAGTCAACCGTTCGCCAAGCCTCTCTGAGCAATTCTCCGGTCAATCGGGACAAGAGCGCGTCTTGATGACGTTCGCTCTCATCCGATCACTTGACTAGAAGCCGTATCCCAGACCGATAACGTAGGTGTGCACGACAAGTGCGACCACGAGTACCGCCAACAGGATGGGCATCAACCATACCGCAGGATTGACGACGAGCCATACTTTCCAATCGTCTTCCGGGTTTTTCGGTTTATTGATTTCACTCATGACAATCACCTTTGCGTATCAGGACGGATTAGAACCAAGGATTGGCTGCGAGCACGAACAGATGAACCAGCGCGGCGATGCCGACGAAGGCCATATAGGTGATCTTGAACTGTTCGTGGAACTCTTTCGCTTGCTGCTCGGTCAGACCCGACAAAGATTGCTCAGCCATCATTTCTCTCCAATTAAGAATGCTCTAAAAGCCGGTCTATCCTGGCACGCCTGTGAAGATACGCTCAGAGGCGGTACCGAGATTCAGATTACTCGGCGACTGCGGCCGGTGCCGCCTCGACCGCTGCCGGCGCTACCGCAGCCGCCTCGACAGGATCAAAACCGATACCAAGCGACCAGGCATAGGCGTGGACAACCAAGGCCACGGCCAGCACCGCAATCAGGATAGGCATCAGCCAAATCGCAGGATTCAACACCAGCCAAATACGATAGTCCTTCTCAAGGGGTTTGTAGTCGAACACGTTCATTGATCTCTCCTCTCAGAACCTAAAACCAGGGGTTGGCCGCGAGCACGAACAGATGCACGAGTGCCGCAATACCCACGAATGCGGTGTAGGTGATCTTGAATTGCTCGTGAAACTCTTTTGCCTGTTGCTCGCTTAAGCCCGAAATGCTTGCCTGCTCAGCCATGGATCGGCCTCCGATCTGCGAATTTCACCGAACCTTCTGAGGTTCGGCTTGAGATCTCCCCTGACGGTTACCGTCACGAGAACCTGTTGCCCCGTCAACTAGGGCTGGATCGACCAAGATTAACTAGAAATCTTACATAAGTTTGCAAGTGTTAACGCCTGCTATATCTAGTAATCTTACGTGTAATCTTAGCTTGACATACCGGGATGTCAAGCTAGTTTTACATAAAAAATCCAGGCCTCGTGCCGTCACCGAGATCAACCCGTCCCGGTTGGCGAAACTGGCCTAAGATATGAGTCAATCGGAAGGGTCCCCGATGCGGCCTGCTCGTGACATCAAAGCGTTGCGCACGGCGCCAGACGACAGCTCCGGCCGCCATCCCGGCGAGCCAACCTCGTCCGTTGGTAGAAGACGACATTCATGCAAACTAAACCACAACAAGACACTTCGCAGCCCGCACTCGCCAAATGCCGCACCGGCATCAGAGGTCTTGACGAGATCACGGGCGGCGGGCTGCCGCGCGGACGGCCGACCCTGATCGGTGGCGCGGCGGGTTGCGGCAAGACGCTTCTGGCGATGGAGTTCGTCGTGCGCGGCGCGCGCGAATTCGACGAGCCGGGTGTGTTCATGGCCTTCGAGGAGAGCGAGGACGAGCTCATCGCCAACGTCCGTTCGCTTGGGTTCGAGCTCGACACACTAGTGGCGGAGAATCGGGTCGCCCTAGACGGCGTACAGATCGAGCGCAGCGAGATCGAAGAGACCGGGGACTATGATCTGGATGGTCTGTTCGTGCGCCTCGGCAGTGCGATTGCCGAAGTCGGTGCTCGGCGTGTGGTCCTAGACGGCGTTGATGCGCTCTTCGCAGCGCTCCCGAGCGAGGCGATCGTGCGCGCCGAATTACGGCGCCTCTTTCGGTGGCTCAAGAACCAGAACGTGACGGCCGTCATCACTGGAGAACAGGGCGAGAAGACGATCACCCGCCATGGCCTGGAGGAGTACGTCAGTGATTGCGTGATCTTCCTGGATCATCGGATGACTAACCAGGTGGCGACACGCCGCCTGCGCATCGTCAAGTATCGTGGCTCCCGCCACGGCACGAATGAGTACCCCACCCTTATCGACGAAAAGGGCTTTAGCGTCCTGCCGATCAGCTCGGCCAGTCTGAGCCACCGGGTCTCGCGCGAGCGCGTCTCGACCGGCATTCCCAGTCTGGACGGGATGCTCGGCGGCCGGGGGTACTTCAAAGGCAGCAGCGTCCTGATCTCCGGCTCCTCCGGAGCCGGGAAGACCAGCCTGGCCACAGCGTTCGCCGACAATCTGTGTCGTCAGGGAGAGCGCTGCGTCTATTGGTCGTCCGAAGAATCCCCGGATCAGATCCTGCGCAATATGTCGTCAATCGGCTTCGATCTGCAGCCGCATCTCGACAACGGACTGCTGATCTGTCATGCCGTCCGCCCGACTCTGTACGGCCTCGAGAATCACCTGGTCAGCCTGCATCGACTCGTTGAGACTCTGCAACCCGCCGCGGTGATCATGGATCCGATCACCAACTTCGCCGCGGTCGGCAACTCAGCCGAAGTCAAAACCATGTTGACTCGTGTCATCGACTTTCTGAAGGGAGCGGGCATCACGGCAGTCCTCACCAGCCTGCCGCAAGGATCCGATCACGGGGATCTGGAACGGACCGACGAGGGCGTCAGCTCGCTCATCGATACCTGGTTGCTTCTTCAGGTGGTGCACTCCGCTGGCGAACGCAATCGTCTGCTCTATGTTCTCAAGAGCCGTGGTATGGCGCACTCCAACCAAGTCCGTGAGCTGCTCCTCGACGACCACGGGATCGATCTCGCCGATGTTTATATTGGAACCGGCAAGGTGCGAACCGGGTCAGCGCGAATCGCACAAGAGGGGCGCGACCGGACCGAGGCGATCACCCTCCAGATGGCTCGCGAGCGTCAACAGCGGACCCTGCAGCTCAAGCGCCGACATCTGCTGGCCCAAATCCAGGCACTGGAGGCACAGCTTGCTGGCGTCGAGGAGGATGCCGCCATGACAACCGAGGAGGCGCAGCATCGGGCTGCGATCGCGAACGAGATGGCGGAGATGTCGCATATCCGGGGCGCGGGCTGAGACGGGGCAACGTATGAATCAGAACCAGACGACCGCGCTGATCGCTGAGCAAGGCGAGCATGAATGGTGCCTCCGCCTTTACGTCGCCGGCCAGAATCCGCGGTCGCTGCGCGCCTTCCAGAACCTGAAAGCCTTGTGCGAGACCCACCTCGCCGGACGGTACGAAATCGAAATCATCGACTTGCTCGAAAACCCGCGCCTCGCTCGAGGGGATCAGATCTTGGCCGTGCCAACCCTGGTTCGGAAGCTTCCGGAGCCTGTCCGCAAAATTATTGGCGATCTGTCAAATACTGAACGCGTACTCGTCGGACTGGATCTACGGCCCAGAACATAACCAACCTATCGACCGCCGCATGTCGTAATCGCCAAACGCCTGCCAACGCCGGGAGCCCACCCGGCAGGATCGGATCACATGCAGAACGATACCACCAAGCTCAAAGCCTCTGCCGACGGGCAGGCAGACCTCGGACATGTCCTGACGCTCTACGTCGCGAGCCTGACACCCCGCTCGGTCGCGGCGATCCAGTCAGTCAAGGAGGTCTGCGAGAAGCATTTGCGCGGCCGCTACGACCTGGAGGTCATCGACATCTACGAGTTTCCCACCCTGGCCAAGAGCGAGCAAATCGTCGCGGCACCAACCCTGATCAAAAAATTGCCGCTACCGCTGCGCCGTCTGATCGGAGACATGGCCGACGAGCGGCGCGTCATGACGGGGCTGGGTCTGCGGAGCACGGACGACTGCGCCGACCCGTCAGGCTGACCACCTGCCGCCCTGCCGTACCGAGGGTTCAAGATGACGCGGGACAACCTCAAAGCCCAGCTCGCGGCAGAAAATGCCGAGCTGAGAGCCCGTCTCGAAGAGGCGGAAGAGACCTTGCGGGCCATTCGCGAGGGCGAGGTGGACGCTGTCATCGTCAGCGGCAGTCAAGGTGACCGGGTCTTCTCACTCACGGAAACTGAGAATCTGCACCGACTCATGGTCGAGACCATGAACGAGGCCGGTATGGCCATCTCTTCGGACGGACTGTTGCTGTATGCCAATGATCGCGCCTCAGCACTGCTGAAGCGGCGGCGCAGCAGTCTCTTGGGTCATCCCATCCTCGAGCTTGTCGCTCCGCACGATAGCAAGCGCTTGAACGATCTCATCGAGGCGTCCCGGCTTGACACCGCCGACGATCGGGTCGTCTTCCTGACGCGCGACGGCGCGGCGGTGCCGATGCATCTGTGGGCAAGTCGGCTCGACCGTCCTGGCGGCACCATCATCTGCCTGGTCGGAACCGACCTGAGCCGGCTCGAAGCCGATCGGGCGCTCGTCGCACAACTCGAGGAGCAACAACAGGCTCTCAGCGCCTCGCGTTCCGAGGCACTCGACCTCATGGCGCAGGCATTGGTCGCGCGCGAGCAAGCGGCCCAGGCGGCCCGC
>JBGSKP010000546.1:0-4832 GCA_041741175.1 Thiocapsa sp.
GCGCGGCGGCCACCGCGGTGGCCGATCACCATCGACTGTTCGCTCTCGCCCCCAGCCTCGGCGGGGTCGAGAGCCTCGTCACCCAGCCCTGCACCACGACCCATCATGGCCTCACGCCCGAAGAGCGCGCGCGACGTGGGATTTCCGATGCCATGCTGCGACTCTCCATCGGATTGGAGGACACCGAGGACCTGATAGCCGATCTTGACCAAGCGCTCGGCTAACCCGACCCGATTCGGGAAACGTGATGGCCAGCCAGTCCAGATAGGCCATGTCGGCGGAAGTCCTGCCGCTGTAGTGCAGTTCAAAAGGGTTCCCACGCGCCTTGAGCGCCTCGGCCATGGCCTTGATCCTAGATCCGGCATTTTGAACCGCAAAGGCGCAAAAGAAAGCAAGAAATTGAAATGCAAGCGACGTTCACCCTTTTGGTGAATAGCGTCATTGAAGCAAGGCATTGAAAGCCTTTGCGTTCTTTGCGTGCTTTGCGGTTCAACTGCTCTTTTCAGGTTGATCGGCGTGATGCCGATGCCGCCTGCGATCAGCACGGCAGGGCGGTCGTCATCATGGAGCGGAAACTGATTGGCCGGATGATCGAGTGCGAGCCGTGCCCCGATCCGCCAGGTCGCATGGATTGCGGCTGAATCGGCTGCGCGTCTTGTCGCGCTCGACTCTGCATCCGGATCCAGTGCGGTGACGTCGAATCCGGCGTGGGCGAGCGCGCTGCTGAAATAGCCGGTCCCGCAGCCGACCGCGCAGGGCAAGCTCCGACATCTATGCCAATGCCTTCCGGGTGGACGATTGCATGATGCTCGGCCGGGTCCGGCGCGAGGAGTCTTGGATAACGGTCTCGCCCCGGCGTCGTGCGGGTCAGCTCGGTTGTCACGGCGGCTGAAACGCTGGCTACGCCGTGTCATCTCGAAACAGTGCTCGATCGATCGACATCAGTGCAAAGATCATGAGTCCGTGCCAGCAGTGCCCATGATCTGCATTCATCCCAACTCAGATGGCACGCCGACACCCCGAAGAATGACCGTGCGCGGCTCGTGGGAAATCGTGCGCCTGTGGCGGGATATCAGGGGGCTGCCGAGTCGCCATTGCGTGCCCCACGAGAGCGCGCCCCGCGGGCCGTCTCCCCTATCCGGGTCGGTGCCGCGAGTGGCCTGTCTTGCTCGTAGTGCAAACCAAGCCGCTGCGCTGTTTCGGCCTTTGCCAGCTCGGCACCCAAATAGCCTGCATGACTGAGCCTGGAGACGAGATCCGCCCGCAAAAGCCCCAGCAGGATGCGCTCCGCCGAGTGCGAGCGAATCTCGTAGGCCGGAGCGTGGTCGACCGAATACTGCCGGCAGACGATCTCCCCCGCATTCGTGTCGAGCGTGATGATGAAGAATCCTCGCGGATCGTAGCCGATGGGCTCTCGATGACCGCCCGCGGCAATGCGCTTGAACTTTGGCCGAGAGGGCGGATCGACGGCAGTCTCCGACATGGCCATGGGAGGCAGCGAGGCGACCCGTTCGGCGGCAGCGGCGACATGACGGGCAATCGTCGGAATCTCGCTCGTGCCAATTGCATCGACCAGCATAACTTGATCGCGAAACCGCGCGATCTGTGCCGAACTCAGGTTGCCGAGAACCGGCCAATGGCCCTGTGCCCTGATGATGCGCCGCTCGGCCGTCACGCCATTCTCCACGAGCGCGCGGATCGCCTGCGCCGTACGAAACACCGGCGAGTCCTTCCCGCAAATGACCAGGGCGCGAATCCCCGGATTGCCGAGCAGGTTGGTCACCATGCGCTCGATCCCGAGATTGACGGTGATGAGGCGTCCGGCAATGGCGACACCGGGAAGCACGGAGACGGGCGCGATGAGATCCCGACTGGATAGGGTGCAGACCGCCACGCCTGCGGTGACATCGCCGACGCGATACTCCCCCGCCACCAGCGGCCAAGGCGGGTGCCCTGCACGGCGATGCAATCGTCGTCGTAACGCTCCCGCCGTGATCAGGTCGCGCGCCGCATCCAGTCGGCGAAACAGGCGCACCGCCATGACGTTCTCGCCGCTCGGATCGCGGGGAAACTGCTTCGAGATGGCCTGCATGATTCGCGCGAGGCGCGACGGTACCTGCACACCGTCAGAGTCAGGCGGTGCCGTGGCGTCGTGTCGAGAGGCATCGGTGTCTGCTTGCGAAACTGTCAACTCAGATCTCCCCGGAGCCGCTGCAGGACGAATGGGTCTTTCGCGGCGGCGCTTGGCGGCACTCGGCCGTCGCCTCGCCACGGGTATCACGCGCTCACGTTGGTCTGCGGGTCTTCCTCACTTGAGATAAGACCTCAACACGCTGACCACCTGCTCGATGTCTTCGAGCCGTTCCTGCGGTGTGCGGTCGTCGGCAGCCAAATGCTCCCGCAAATGCCCCTCCAGCACCTGCGCCATCAGACCGTTGACCGCTCCTCGAATCGCGGCGATCTGCTGCAGGACGGCCGAGCAGTCGCTTTCCTGCTCGAGTGCACGCTCCAGGGCGGCTGCCTGCCCCTGGATGCGTCGCACGCGTGCCAGCAGGGGTTTTTTCTCCTTGATCGTATGGGCCATCGCTGCTCGTCTTGCTGCAAATAGGGTACAGGGGTAGGGTATATGCGATAGTTTGTTTCGAGGTGCCCCATGATGCAAAACGCCGCCACCCTCGAGAGTTGGCACCACTCCCATGTCTTCGACGAGGGCAATCCGCTGGCCGAGCGCAAGACGCGCTGGGTGGTGTGGCTGACGGCCACCATGATGGTCGCCGAGATCACCGGCGACTGGATCTTCAACTCCATGGCCCTGCTCGCCGATGGCTGGCACATGAGCTCGCATGCTCTGGCCCTCGGGCTCTCGGGCTCTCGGTGCTCGCCTACGCCTACGCCGCCGCGCGCCGCTATGCCCATGATCCACGTTTCGCCATCGGCACCTTGAAGATCGAGATTCTCGGGGGCTACACCAGCGCGGTCCTTCTGGTCGGCGTGGCCGGTCTGATGGCCTAACAGTCCGTCGAGCGGCTGCTTGCGCACCGGCGTCCGTCTTCAACCCGGAGGTTCAGTAGTCGCACCGCCCCGTTGTCTCCTTTCCCCTCGGGCGGCGCGCCGGGACGGCAGTTGGTCTCGTCGTCGCCCGCTTGTCGGCGACATGACTCGGGACGACAGGCAGGTTGAATCCCATCGCCGGCCCCGACCGACGCGTCGGTCACATCGGCAGCGACGAGCGCGGGGTGAAGATCCGGCTCGGATTGCGGCGCGCCACGGGCTTCGCCGCCGGGATTCGACCGGTCCACGACGTTCTTGCGACCCGAGATGCCCGCAGGCCGATGGGTTGCGTCGGCCCTCGTGATGCACGCAGGGTGGCTGTCAGCCCATGCACCGTGCTTCGAGCGAGGCGGGCGCGCGTGCCTCTTCAGCAGCCTTGACCGACCGAAAATATCAACTTTACAATGCTCGCCGTGATGTCGACCGAGACCGTCAACGATCCGCGTCGAT
This sequence comes from Thiocapsa sp., assembly GCA_041741175.1. Classification (GTDB taxonomy): domain Bacteria; phylum Pseudomonadota; class Gammaproteobacteria; order Chromatiales; family Chromatiaceae; genus Thiocapsa. The sequence continues at coordinate 3,502 of JBGSKP010000546.1, forward strand.
CACGCGCGGGCGTTTTTTTGTCACGTCGCGGTTTCATCTTGTCCACAGTCGGGAGTAACAGTGGTGACACGTACTTGCACTTCGCTGGTTCGGCATGGCCTTGCTCTGCGGAATCGGGTTCGAGTCCTCGCGCTGCTGCTGTTGGCGCCGTGCATGGCGGCTGCCGGTCCGCCGCCGACTTGGATCAAACAGCTCGGAGGATCGAGCTTCGACCGATTCCGGGCGGTGGCAATGGATGCGCAGGGGAACTCGGTCGTCGCCGGACAGTTTCAGAACACCTACGGTTGGTTCGCGCGGTTCGACACCTCGGGCAGACTGTTGTGGCAGAAACGCCTGGGCAGTGTGCTTGACGAGGCGTGGGGTGTCGCGATCGACCAAGGGGGAAACATCATCGTCGCCGGCGAGACGGACTACAGCAGCACGACCGGCACGAACGCTTGGGTCGAGAAGTACACCTCGAGCGGTCGCCGCATTTGGGGCCGGCGCTTCAACAGCGGAGGCCGCGAGGGCGACGACGCGTTTCGCGTCGCCGTCGATGCCGCGAACAACATCTACATCGCCGGAACCTCGGGGCAGCCGACCACCACCGATTCCGATGCACTGCTGGTCAAATTCAGTCCGACCGGCACCCTGCAATGGCAGAAACCCCTCGGCACCATCGACCAAGACACCCTATGCAATGGCCTCGCGGTCGATCGCAGCAACAATATCCTCTTGGTTGGGACGACCTACGGCCCGCTGTTCGGGCCGGATCCCTCCGCCAACAACCGCGATGCGTGGGTGGCCAAAATCGACCCGAACGGCCGCACCCTTTGGGGGAAACAGATCCCTGAACCCAGAAGCGGTTCTCGGATCGCTTATGGAAACGCCGTCGCCACGGATGCCCAAAACAACGTCCTGATCTTCGGAGAAGCCAATAGCGGAGGACGTCTCACGGGTTCCACCCAGGCCGGCAAGCTCTTCCTCCTCAAGTTTGCCCCGAACGGGACTCAGACCTGGGTGCGCCAGTTCGAGTACCCGGCCAATCGCAGCTACCAGGAGGCACTCGCGATCGCCGTCGACGCGAGCAACAACGTCCTGGTGGCCGGCGACATCGGCATCAACTCGTCGGGCGGGGCGGCCTACGTGCGAAAATACAGCCCTTCCGGTGGCCTCGTTTGGGACAGCTCGCTCTCGTCGGGAGGAGGAGAGGCAGCCTTTGGGGTAGCGACCGATCGGCTGGGGCATGTGTTTGTCGCGGGATCGACTTACGGAAATCTGGGCGCAACCAACCAAGGTCGCGACGACGGGTTTCTCGCGAAGTTTCCGCCGCGGTAGGCATCATCCCGTCG
>JBGSKP010000547.1:0-2219 GCA_041741175.1 Thiocapsa sp.
CGGGTCGGCAGATGCAGGGCCTCGGCATCGGGGCGCAGCAGGAGCATGCCGCGCTCGCCCAGCGTCACCAGCATGGCTGCAAGATCAAGGTCTGAACGCAGTCGCTGACCGCGCTCTACCAGAGCGGTATCGTCGCGACAGATCCCGACGATCGCCTCCAGCTCGGCGCGGTTCGGGGTCAGCAGCGTGGCGCCGCGGTAGCGTGAGAAATCCGGTCCTTTGGGATCGACCAGCACCGGTTTACCCAGTGCCTGCGCGCTCTGGATCAGTCGCTCGGGATCGGCCAGCGTGCCCTTTGCGTAGTCGGACAGGAGCAGCAGGTCGGCGTCCTGGAGCATCGGCGCGATCAGGCGGGGCAGGGGGTCTTCGTCGAGCGGTGTCAGGGAAGCCTCGAAATCCAGTCGAATCAACTGTTGATGGTGGCTCAGTACCCGCAGTTTGGTGATGGTGGGGATATCGGTGCGGCGGTGCAGTCGGGTCAGAATGCGCTGATCTAAAAGTCGGGCAGTCAGGACATCTGCCGCCTCGTCGTCGCCGGTCACGCCCGCGAGGGTCACCCGACAGCCCAACGCAGCCAGATTCAACGCCACGTTGGCTGCACCACCCGGGCGGTCCTCCACCCGGCCGACATGCACCACGGGGACCGGCGCCTCGGGTGAGATCCGGCGGGTGTCGCCGATCCAATAGCGGTCGAGCATGAGGTCGCCGGCCACGAGAACACGGGCGCAGGTGAAATCCGGGAAGGATCGCGGTGGGAGCGGGCTCACGATGGACTCCAAAAAGGCAAGGGAGCGAGTCTAACGGGAAGGGAGATGAGTTTCGAGGGAACCCTGATGTCATCCGCTGTCTACCGGTGTTATTTGGTACCGCTCGGAGACAGATTTGGGTTTATTCTTGGATCCAGGATGTCGCACCACACTCGAGGTCAACCGCCATGGCGCATGCCGCACTGAAGGAAGAGGTCGATACGCTTCGTGACTACATGAAGGAGCTGAGCTACCAGGCCATGCGCACCGAGATGTCTGTGGCGCGCCTGTCCGAGGAGATGCGTGAGTTCAAGGACGAGATGCGTGAGTTCAAGGACGAGAACAGGCGGGAGCGTCAGCGTATGAACAGGCAGTGGGGTGATCTCGCCAATCGACTGGGAACCCTGGTCGAGGATATCGTGGCGCCGAATCTACCCCGCGTGGCTGCCGAGCTGTTCGCCTGCAAGATACCGGATCTCTTTGGGGTGCGTGTCGTGCGTCGTTTCGGCGGCGAGACCCGCGAATACGATGCCCTTCTGGTCTGCCCGGACGCGCTGTTGGTCAACGAGACCAAATCCCGACTGACCGATACGCATGTGGACGGAATTCTCGACAAACTGCGAGATATTCCGAATGTTTTTCCGGAATATGCCGGGCGGCGCGCCGTCGGCATTCTGGCGAGCCTTTACCCGGATGACAGTGTGATTCGCCGGGCTACGCGCAAAGGTGTACTGGTAATGGGCATGGGCGACGAGACGATGCATGTCTTGAACCCGGAGGCCGTCGGATCGCCGGGATCATAGCTCCGCTGCAGTTCGGCTCCGGGCTGACTTCGAGGCGCTTGCAGCCTGCCACAAATCGATAACAAACTCGATCTGGGCGCTGGAGAACGACTTGCCGATCATCAACCTTCCCGCGTGCGCTCAAATACGATACGCCCTTCCAGCAGCGTGGCCGTGACGCGTCCGTGCATTTCCTGGTCAAGAAAGGGACTGTTCTCGCCATGACTAACGAGCGTCTCGGGTGTCGGTATCCAACAGACGTGCGGATCGAAGACGCAGACATCCGCCATGGCCCCCGGTGACAGATGTCCCAGGTCGAGCCCCAGGATGCCCGCCGGACCGCTTGTCAAGCGGGCGATGACGCCCGGCAGATCGAGTACGCCTTCGCTGACCAGCCGCAAGGCCAGGGGCAGCAGTGTCTCGAGTCCCGAGATCCCCGGCGCCGTCTCGGGGAAGGGGAGCAGCTTGGCGTCGGCATCGTGCGGCTGATGATCGGAGCAGATGGCCACGAGCTCCCCCGCCGCAAGGGCCTGCCTGAGTGCATCGCGGTCCGCTCGGGTCCGCAGCGGTGGGGCCAGATGGCAATTGGCGTTGAAGCCATCAAGCGCATCCTCGGTAAGGAAGAGCTGATGGATGCTGACGTCCCCGGTCGCCCGAACCCCGCGACCCCGCGCCGCGGCGAGGATGGCCG
>JBGSKP010000548.1:0-5957 GCA_041741175.1 Thiocapsa sp.
CGTCCGCCCCGAGCGCAGCGGCAGCGGAGGCGTCGACGACGCCTTCAAGGCCCGCGTCCGCGCTCTCATCCACTCCCGGCTCAGCATCGGCGACCGGCAGCACCCGCGGGGGTTTCACACCTGCCAGCTCGGGATAGTCACCCAGCATGCTGACACCGAGCAGCGGCTTGAATGCGCCCTTGTGGCAGGTTGCACAGCCGACTTTCGGTGCATCACCCGTCGGACCTAACCGGTCCGCCGGATAGAGGTTCTTCAGCGGGTTCAGAAATGCGCCGTTCAGCTCGCGGACCATCCTGATGCCGTACCAGGCCGTTGTGCGCTGCGGCGTACTCTGCTCCCATACACCCATCGCCCGGGTCTGGTGACAATAGGTACAGTTCACCCCGAGCGAATCTGAGATGTACATCATCAGAGCGTAGGTCCACTCCGCCTGCTTCACCGACTGACCGGTGTCAGAACGGAGCGCCGTGGTGCCCTGGATCGAAACCGGCTTGTCGCCTTCGAGGAATGGCGTCATCGGGTCGAACGGAAGCGCAGCGTTGGCGTTCGCCAGCACGCCCGCGGTGTTCTGCCCCGCTTTGACCCCGGTGATCCCGGCCGAGGGCGTCTTGGGGCCTGGATCGGTAAACCAGGTCCCGGAGGGAACGGGCTTGCCGCGATGACAGGTCCAGCAGGTCACACCGGTCCCCACCACGTGACTTTTCCAGTTGGTGTTGATGTCCCGAGTCATCTTCAACATGCTGCGTGAGACAACTTTCGTGTATTTCTCGTCCGAAGCGAGGTTCTCCGTATTGTGACAGTACTCGCACCCTTGCTCGGGGGACACCCAGGTGGAGATGGCCTGCATCAGCCGCGCGAATTCAAGGGCATCCAGGTCGGTGAGAACCTGAACGTTTTCGTTAACGTCTTTGGCTAAGGGGATGTCCGGATCGGGTGGATCCCGCGGTTCCGGAGGCGGAACTCCATGGTCATCCGCCGCGGACAGGAGGCGACCCGGCTTATCGATGTGCGCCATGCTGGTCCCGCGTTCGCCCCATTGAACGCTCTCGGTACGTTCGCAACCGACGAGCAACGCAAAACAGCCGACCGCCAGGACTGCCATGGCGCCATTAAGAAGACGTCGACCGGGTAGTCCGGATTTGCGGATTGGCGCCTGAATCGACGCCGGCATCGACATTGGCCTCGAAGTGACTAGGGGACACCTCATCGCTCTGACCTCCTTTGGTAGTTGCCCTAAGCCCGGCAGACCGGACTCTCGGCTTTGTTCTAGTGCTCTGGTTCGGAGGCGTAAGCCCCAGTGCCGGATTCATCCGACGTTCAACTCGTCAACTCGACCGCCTGTTCCGTACCGGTCGGCATGCGGGCGACAGCACGGAAGCCGAACGGGTTGTCCCTGTCAGTACGTGGCGCCGATCGGATCGGCCCGACCCCGATCGGCTTCCGCGGTTATGCGGCTGCCTTTGGCTTAAAGTTCCGGCACCAGCCATCGACCGGCACCAGGCGCTTACCGAAGAAGGAGCAGGGTCCGGTTGCCGCACCGGGCTCGCCGGAGAACAACTGACATTCACTGCATTTTTGCTCCGGGGTATGCTTCGGATACTTCGCGGCGTCGACCGTCGTGGTATCGAGTCGGAAGCCCATCGATTTGGCGTAGGCGTCGTCCTCGGTGAGCGCCGCTTTTTGTTCTGCTGCAACGCCGAGTCGGCTCAGGGCAAGCGCGGAGCCCCCGGCCACCATCTGAAGCATGAACGTCCGCCGATTACATTCACTCATCGTGTATATCCTCAATCAATGGATTGTGGTGTGCAAACATCTCCGCACTGAGCCGCAGAGTCTCTTGTACCTGGTCTATGCCCGATCACCGACCCGATCACCGGACCAATCGTAAGCGGTATCGACGCGTCAGCCGACGGGCTACCGTGCCGATGTGGCCCCGGGCGGTTTCTCAAACGGTTTACTAAGCCATGCCGCGCCGATCTCGGCCACACCCGTTTGCGCGATGCCGATGCCGTAGAGACGCGGACGCGTCAAATCGGATCCTGCGGGGCCATTCCGGTCAGGGTGCGGTGCGCACGAGTCGGACCTGAGATCGGGCGTCTTTCGACATGTGCTGAACCCCTTCCGGACCGAAACTCAAGGCATAGGCAAAGTCTTCGAACCCCTCGCCCGGACGCAACGAAGCACTCCAGTAGAAGGCCGGCGGCGTATTGGGGAAAACCGCCAGATTGATCCGCGGATTTTCGCACTGGCGCTCGGCAATCATCGCCAACTCGCGTAAAGTCGGCAGACGCCAGTCGTTAAAAAATAGGCTTCCACCGGCATTCATCTCGGCCGCGGCCGCTTGCGCCCCGCGCCAATCAAGTGTCACGGCCTCTGCGGTACAGGTGCCGTCCGACCAGGTTTGACCGACCGAGCACCGCATCCACATCACCTGGGCGGCCTCGTCGGTCACGGTTCCGTCCTCATGATCGGTAAATCGCTCCGACGGAGACGACAGCGGATACACGCTGGTATCACAGATTTGCGCGGCGAACGCCGAAACCTGCACAGCGCCCGACAAGATAACGGCGAAGAATACAGCTCTCATAATCAAGGATGGCGATCGATCAAAGCGAATGAGATCAGGTCGCGACCGATCGGTGTGACGTCACACCGATCGGCCCCGCACAATGTGCGACCCATACAACGAACGGGCCCTTGCGACTGCAAGAGCCCCCCCCGGTAACCGATACCTTATTTGGTATCCACGCCGACACCCGTCGGAGTCCGCCTAAACCCCGTCCCGTAATCCACGACGATGGCCGCAGTCTGCTCGGAAGCCAGTCCGGGTGTAATCTCCTTGCCGCGATGCAGATAGAAGGCATAAGCCTCCATCGCGGTCATGTCGTCGCCATTGACATCCAGACGTTCTCCCGCCTGTGGGTTCTCAATACACCAGTTCACCATTTCGCGGAACGGAATGACCTTGCCATACATGGTCATGTACTTCGGGAAGGTCTGCACATTCGATGCAGCCGTATCCGGATGACAGTTGCCGCAGGCCAGCCCATTGGTGGTCATAGTGGGATTGCTACCATGCCAGAGATCATAACCACGCTGGACCGAGGCCAATAAGGCCGCTTCCTGCTCTGCAAGCTCTTCCGCCGTGAATGGCGCACGGGCGTAACTCGATCCGACAGCAAGCATCGCTGCGGCAACCGATAGGCCAAGAACCCACTCGATCTTCGTCGCTTCAGTCATTGTGACGCCCCCTTTAGACCTTAAACCCATCTTGCATGAACGGTGTCAGCGTGTCCTCGAACGGTTTGTACTGAACCAACCCTTCAAATGAGCCGCTCAGGTCGATGACCTGGGTACCCATCCCATCGGTGGCGATCGAGGGGTCGGCCCGGTTCATCCGCGTCTCGGGGAAAGCAAGCTCGACCGGGGGATAGGGCCAGGGCCAGGAGGTGCTCAAGGCCGCAACCGAGCTCAAGTTGCCGATACGGTTGAACAGCGTCTGGTGAACATGACCGTGGTAGGACATGACATTATCGAATTTCGCCAGAATCTCGCGGATCTCGGGCGCATCGGACGTCTGGAAGTTCCAGCGCGGGTAATAGTCCCACAGTGGTGAATGCGTGAAGATCACGATCGGCGCATCCGGCGCCAGTTTCTTGACGTCATTCGCAAGCCATTCAAGTTGTTTCTCGTGCACACCCCACGGGCCGGCAATCGGACTCTCAAGCATCTCCATGACGGTCATACGCTCCAGCGGGGTCATACCGGCTTCGGTCCAGAAGTCGCGGACGAGAATGGAGTTCAGACCGATGAAATGCACGCCCTTGTGATCGAAGGACCAGGTTTCATCGCCATAGAGACCCCGCCACGTCTCGCCCATGTCGAGATACCAGTCGTGCTCGCCGGGAATGATTCGGAGCGGCACCTTCAGATCGGCAAGGATCTTTTTGCCTTTAACCAACTGGTCCTCGGTGCCGTTCTGCGCCACGTCACCACCGTACAGGACGAAATCGGGAACCGGCGTCATGGCATTAACCTTCGCCACGGCATCCGAGAGCTGTGCATCGAACTTATGGTCCGGCTCACTGTAGAGATGCGAGTCACTGATGATCGCAAAGCGGAACGGCTCGACGCCGCGCTTGCCGGTCTGAGCACGGACGATATCGACCATACCCAAATTGATCCCAACGGCTTGCGCCACAAGGGTTGTCAGGCCGGCTTTACCGGCGAATGACAAAAACTGTCTTCTGTTCTTATCGACAATGTCGGACATTGCGTTCTCCACCTCTTTTCTTGGCAGCTTTTTAATAGCGCCTGTCAGGTTGTCACAGATCCTAGGGAGGGATGTATGCGTCGGCAGATACTCGAATACAACAGACCGACCGAGACATGTCCATGAGGCTCCAGCCCGTGCATCGATGTCAGTGGATGGCTAGTTCAGCAGTCGACCTCACTCAATCTTTATCATTGACGTCGCTAGGATGTAGTGCCGACGGGAAGGGTGTCAAGAGTCGGATAAAAAAAGTTTATCTTAAACGACCCCGAACAATCCAAATCCACCATATTAGAAAAAAAGAATAAAGTGGATCTATTGCGTTTCTATTACCCAAACCCAGGATTCTGGAGGGACACCTGGTGAGTCATCATGGGATCACCAGGTATTGCCAATAGCATCATTGATAGTACCGATTAGCGTCAATGGATGAACCGATTGTATTGTTGTCGTGTATTTCCTTATCCGCTTCGCTATGACGACTTATCCGTACCCGTCGCAGGACAGCCAGTCAAGCCGGAAGCACAGGTTTCAAATCGGCCATTCCGGCTCCCTCGAGGTTGCGGAACGCCACTTGATCGGAGCGTCACGCGCTGACATCCTGAGGCGGGTGGCCGGATCACAGGCCCGAACAGAGGCTCGAACAGAGACCGGAACGTCGGCCGGGCGGCACGGGGAAGATGAAGATGAGTGCGACAGGCCCATTCATACTCTTTGGACCGGCACATCTGTGCGCGTTGCTGGTGATCGCGCTGGTTGCGGTGGCGCTCCCGCTGTGGGCGCGCCGGACACTCGGCGAGGTCGCGCGGTATCGCGTCGGATCGCTGATCGCGTTTGCGTTGATCCTTCAGGAAGGGCTACATATCTGGCTTCTGGCGATGGTCGGCGAGCGCGGCCTGGTCAGTCTGCTGCCGCTGCATCTGTGCGGCCTCTCGGTCGTGTTGACGGCCTGGGTGCTGGCGGCGCGTTCCTATCCGGCCTACGAGGTGGTCTACTTTTGGGCCTGGGGCGGAGCACTTCAGGCACTGGCCACGCCGGATCTGGCGGTTGGGTTTCCGAACCCGGCTTTCGTCGCCTTTTTCGTCGGGCATGGGCTGGTCATCGTCGGCGTCCTGTACGCAACCCTGGTCTATCGTTTCAGGCCCAGACTGGTATCCATTGTTAAATCAATGGGGGTGCTGCTGGTCGCGGCCGCAGTCATTGCCCCGATCAACCTCTGGCTCGGAACCAACTACCTCTTCCTGAGCAGCAAACCCGCGCAAACCTCGCTGATGGATTATCTGGGCCCCTGGCCCTGGTACATCCTCAGTCTGACCGCCCTGGCGCTGGTCTCGAGCCTTGTGTATTACCTGCCGTTCCTCGTTAAGGATCTGAAGTCGCGAGACTCCGCTGCGGCCCGATCCGCGTCGACCGCTCTACGAGACTGACATCGAGCCAACCCCGGATACCGGGATTCAAGCGCATTGCCGCGCGCACCACCAACGCGCCGAGCGGACCGGGTAGATAGACGGGCAAACCCATCTGCGCCCCGGCAATGGCGACGCCGACCAGTGCAGCAATTTCGGGATGACCCGCGCAGCCGAGAACAGCGTAGGCATCGAGGCAGGAGCAATCGCGCATGACCCGCAAGCCGGAGTCAGGGGATGTCGGAGGTGCTGCCTGCCCGGCCGATCCGGGGAACGGC
>JBGSKP010000549.1:0-2513 GCA_041741175.1 Thiocapsa sp.
GGCGTCCATGGCCGCGCGTACGGCCTGCTCGGCGCGCTTCGCTGCATCGGCGATCTGTGCAAAGCCGAAGGTGGCGCCAGAGCCCTTCAGGGTATGGAAGAGTACGTAGAGACCGTCGAGGCGCTCATGATCGACCTCGCCGATGCGCAGCTCGGCAAGCACACGACGCGCGTCGGCGAGACGTCCGGGCAACTGGGACAGGAAGGATGCGCGCAGACGGACCTTACGAACCTGAAAGGATTCAGTTGCGCCCGGCGCTGTGGATGTGGGCGAGTTTCCCTGTTCGGCGACCATAGTGCTCTCGTTTACAATCGGGCGTTTACAGCCGTGCAATGGCAGCCGGCAGGCTGGACTCGAGCGACGCGTCTTTCATGAGGCAGGCCGCGAGTCCGGGAGCCTGTGCCTGCAGCGGCGCAGGATCGTCCCCGGTCAGGAGCACGAAGGGAACCCGCAGGCCTCGTGTTTGGATCTCGCTGAACAGATCCAGCCCGCTCACGAGCGGCATGTGCATGTCCGAAATAATGACATCGAACGCATCGGGTGTTTCGCCGAGTCTCTCCAACGCATCGAGACCGCTGTCCGCGAGCTGGCAGTCGTGCCCTTCCGATTCTAGAATCGCACCGGCAAGTTCACCCGCAAAGGGGTCGTCGTCTACAATCAGTATACGCATCGCTAAGTGATCCTGAATCGTTGCAAATGGGTCAGCCGAGCAAGTTCCTTAAGGTGTCGACCAGGCTGGTCTGATCGAAATCGCCTTTGACGATATAGGCATCGGCCCCGACCTGTATGCCACGTTGTTTGTCCTCGCGCGTCTGACGAGAGGTCACGATGATGATCGGCGTGGCGCGGTATTTCTCGTTCTCGCGCAGCTTGGCGGTGAGTGAAAAACCATCCAGGCCCGGCATCTCCACATCCGTGAGCACAGCATCGAAGCGACCGCCGACCGCTTTCTGCCAACCGTCCAGTCCGTCCTCGGCCAGTGTGACACGGTAGCCGGATGCCTCCAGGACCTCTTTCTCGATCTCGCGCGTGTTCAGCGAGTCGTCGACCACCAGGATATGCTGCTCGCGTTGCGCTGCGCCCTCCCGCGCCGATGCCTTGACCGCTGCCTTGATCGCTTCGCCGCGCAGGCGCCGCGCCGCATCCAGCAACGCAGGGGCCTGGAGCAGACTGACCAGCTCATTGGTGCCGGTGACGACCACCCCGCCGACGAGTCCGCCTGCACCCTGTCCACTGCCGGGTCCACTGCCGGGCGCTCCGCTGCGCACGTGCAGAGCGCGCATATGCTCCGGAAGCGGTTTTAAGACCATATCCCGCTCGTCGATCAGTTCATCCACGATCAGCCCAAGCTTGGCCTGGCGCACGCCGATGATCACCACCAGCAGCGCCTCCCTGTCCGGATTGCGCCGACGGCGCGTCGCCGGCCCGACCGGCTCGGGCAGATCGAGCAGATCGGACAGGGGGATCAAAGGCACCAGCTCGTTGCGCAGCACGACCGCCGGACGGCCGGCGACCTGAATCGTTTCCGCCCGGGTGGTGCGGATCAGCTCGGCGACATGGGGCGCGGTCAGGCCGAAACAGTGCTCGGCGGCCTCCAGCAGCAGGATGCGCATCACCGCGAGCGACAGTGGCAGCTTGAGTGTGAGCAGGGTTCCCGCGCCGGGCCGACTGGTGATGGTGACCGAACCCTGCAGTGTGTCGGTGATGACGCGCTTGACGACATCCATACCGACCCCGCGACCGGAGACCTCGGTGATGATGGCGCTGGTACTGAAACCGGGTTGAAAGATGAGGTCGGCAAGCTGTTCGTCGGTAATCTGATGAACCATTCCCGGCTCGATCAGACCCTTCTGGATCGCTTTGTCGAGGATCCGGTCACGGTCCAGGCCGCGCCCGTCATCGGCAATCGAGATCAGCACCGCGCAGCCTTCCTGACGGGCCGTCAGGTGAATCCGACCGATCGCGGGCTTGCCCGCGGCCAGCCGATCTTCGGTCGACTCGATGCCGTGATCGATTGCATTGCGCAGAAGATGGACCAGCGCGTCGCTCAAGTGATCGATGATGTGGCGATCCAGCTCGATCTCGCTGCCGGCCACATCGCAGCGGATCTCCTTGCCGAGCGAACGGCCGAGCTCGCGCGCGACCCGTGCGATCGGGTCCAGGACAGTGCTCAGAGGCAGCATCCGCATGCCCAGGGTGCGGTCGTTGAGTTCGGCGACCAGACGCTCCTGATCCTGGGTGAGGTCGCGCAGGTCGAGTGTGAAGCGGTGCAGATCACGCGCCAGCGCAACGGCTTCGGGTGGCCGCCCGGCTGCACCCGAGAGTGTCCGCGCGGCGGTGTCGAGTGTGCGCACTTCGGTCAGGCACTGACGCAGCTTGGCCTGATTGGAGACGACCTCGCCCATGAGCTTGACCAGCTCGTCGAGCTTGTCCATGCGCACCCGGACGCTGTCGGGAGAGCGAATCGCGGACTCGCCGTAGCCAGCGCTCGTCCGGATCGCCGCGGCAGCGGC
>JBGSKP010000550.1:0-2508 GCA_041741175.1 Thiocapsa sp.
GGCGCGGCGCGGGCTTCGCGCGGGGGTTCTGACATGGCAGTGCGCCCACGCCGCGCGCCCGTGCGGAAGCGCCGTGGGATCGGCGGCTTTTTGTTGCGTTGGATCCTCCTGATTCTGATCGGGGTGGGTCTGGCCGGGACCCTCTACGGCATTCATCTCGATCGCGTCGTGCGCGGTAAGTTCGAGGGGCAACGCTGGGCACTGCCGGCACGGGTCTACGCCCGCCCGCTGGAGCTGTACGCGGAGCGGCCGTTGCAAGGGGACCAGCTGCAGGCCGAGCTTGATCGTTTGAATTACCGCCAGACTCCGGAACCGACTGCACCGGGCAGCTATCGTCGCGACGGCGAGCGCTTTGTGGTTTACACGCGCCCCTTTCGGTTTTGGGACGGCCAGGAGCCCGGACGTGCGCTGGTCATTCGGCTGGAGGAAGGCCGCGTGGTCGAGCTGGCCGATGCATCCGGTGGTCCTGCCCCGGCGCTGGCGCGCCTCGATCCGATGTTGATCGCCAGTATCTACCCGACCCATAACGAGGATCGGGTGTTGGTGCGCCGTAAAGAGCTCCCGGATCTCCTGGTCAAGACACTGATCGCGGTCGAGGACCGCAGCTTTCACCGCCACATGGGTGTGGATCCGCGCGGTATCGCGCGTGCCTCCTACAGCAATCTGCGCGCGGGCAGCGTGGTGGAAGGCGCCAGCACCCTGACTCAGCAGTTGGTGAAGAACTTCTACCTGACCGCCGATCGGACCTTCGAGCGCAAGCTCAACGAGGCATTGATGGCGCTTCTGCTGGAGCGCCGGTACAGCAAGGACGAGATTCTGGAGGCCTATGCCAACGAAATCTATCTCGGCCAGGACGGCACGCGGGCCATCCATGGCTTTGGTCTGGCGAGCAATTTTTTCTTCAACAAGCCCCTTCATGAGCTCGGGGTACCCGAGACCGCCCTGCTGATCGGCCTGGTCCAGGCGCCGTCGCATCTGGATCCGCGACGCCACCCACAGGCGGCCCTGAGTCGACGCAATCTGGTCCTGGATCTCATGGTGCGCGACGGCGTGATCGATACCGCCGATGCCGCAACGGCAAAGGGCGCACCGCTCGGATTGTCCGAGTCCGGTGGGCGTCCGGTCGGCGAGTATCCGGACTTTGTTTCGCTGGTGCGGCGCCAATTGCAGCGTGACTATCGCGAGCAGGACCTCAGGTCAGATGGTCTGCACATCTTTACGACGCTCGACCCGCTGGTGCAGGCCGAGGTCGAGACATCGCTGCCGGCGCAACTGGCCGCGCTTGAGAAATCGCGTCGGATGGCGCCTGAGACATTGGAGGTCGCGGCCGTGGTCACCTCGGTTGTGCAGGGCGAGGTCATCGCCCTGGCCGGAGGTCGCCAACCGGGGTATGCCGGTTTCAATCGGGCTTTGGACTCGGTGCGGTCGATCGGCTCTCTGGTGAAGCCGGCGATCTATCTTGCTGCGCTGTCCGAGCCGGAGCGTTACGCCTTGACGACGCCGCTGCAGGACACGCCGATCAGTATGCGTGTCGGGGATGATCTGTGGACACCCAAGAATTACGATCATAGCGTCAACGGGTCTGTGCCGTTGCATCGGGCACTGAGCAGCTCGTTGAATTTAGCGACGGTGAATCTGGGTCTGAGCCTCGGCCTGACCGAAGTGACCGAGACGCTCTACCGGCTCGGCGTGCAGCGACGCATCGTCAAGGTTCCGGCGATGTTACTCGGGGCCGTTGCCATGTCGCCGCTGGAGGTGGCGCAGGTCTATCAGACGATCGCTGCGGGCGGCTATCGCGCACCGCTGCGCGCCATCCGCGAGGTGATCGATGCGAGCGGCCGTCCGCTGAATCGCTATCCACTGTCGGTCGAGCAGGCGGTGGACCCCCGCGCCGCTTATCTGACCACCTGGGCCATGCAACGGGCAGTCACCAGCGGCACTGCAAAGTGGCTTGGCAGCAAGCTGCCTAAAGACATGACCATGGCCGGCAAGACCGGTACGACAGACGACATGCGCGACAGTTGGTTTGCCGGATTCAGCGGCGATAAGGTGGCTGTCGTGTGGGTCGGTCGCGACGATTACCAGCCGATGGGTCTGGCCGGCGGGACCGGTGCCTTGCGGGTCTGGGGGGATTTCATGCTGGCAATCCCCAACGAGCCGCTCCCGACCGTGCCGCCCGACGGGGTGATACAGGCCGCCGGCTCAGAGGCGCCCTATGTGGCAGGAACCAAACCACCCAAAGGTGGCTCGGGGGGCGGCGAGAAAGCCGGCTCCGGCAACGCCGGGCAAGATGTGGCGCAGACCGGGGCTGACTCTGCCGCGGCATCTGAGGCGCCAGCGAAGCCAAAGGTCGTGCCCAAGGCAGCGCCCCAGCGCGATAATCCCTTTATGAGCAATTTCTACAACTAATGCGCAGAATACCGACGATCTTGATGACCGGGATCATGCTGACGGCCTGTGCGACGGCGCCGCGCGAAGATGCCGCCGCTCCGGTGGTGCAGGTGACGC
>JBGSKP010000551.1:0-13715 GCA_041741175.1 Thiocapsa sp.
GGGAGGCGCCCGCTCCGCACACATTCGGCCCGAATACGGCGCGTTTGCGTCGCGGGGCCGTACGGTCGCCGCGACGCACGAATCGCTGTGCTGGCATTCACTGGCCGGTGAGATCCTTGATGATGACTGTGGGCGAGGTCGCCGGCTCGTTTGAGTAGTCGTAATGCTTGATCTGGCGCCGAATGTTGCGTTGGATAATCACGCCCAGCACATGCCAGTCCAGGCCGTTCAGATCGATATCGGGATAGATGCGGTTCAGGGCGACGAGCCGCTCGGTGCCGTTGTCCTCGCGCACGAATTTGCGAAACCAGCGTACTCCCTCGACCTCAGCGAACACATAGCTATTGTTCTGACGCTCATCGGTCGGTTCGATGATGACCACGCAGCGATCGGGAAATTCCGGCTCCATCTGGTCTCCCAGCACCTGGAGCGCGTAGGGCTCGTGCATGCTGCAACCCGTGCTGTCCATGGTGGGATCTGCCATGATGCGTCCTCATCTAGTGCGTTGGTGTGGTGGCGGGTGCCGGTACTTTCGTGACGGCTCTCCCTTGACTGGGGCGTGACGGGGGCCTGATGGCACATCGCCGCGATCCGCACAGATAATACTCGGACAGTATCAATTAAAGGCTTGCATGAACCGAATCGCCGCCACCGAGCGCATCCATGCCGACCGGCGTGACTGGCATAACCTTCGCGGGATGCTCCCCTACCTGTGGGAGTTTCGCGGTCGCGCGATGCTCGCGCTTGCCTGCCTGATCGCGGCGAGGGTCGCCAACGTCGGTGTGCCGCTGATACTCAAGGACATCGTCGATGCCTTCGAAGCCTCGCCGAATCAGGTTCTGATCCTGCCCTTGTCGCTGCTGGTTGCCTACGGCGCGCTCAAGCTCGGCGCCTCGCTATTCAACGAGTTGCGCGACGTGGTTTTCGCCAGGGTGCGCTACCGCGCGATGCGCCGGCTTTCCACCCGCGTGCTCGACCACCTGCACCAGCTCTCGCTGCGCTATCACCTGGGACGTCAGAGTGGCGCCATCAGCCGTGATCTGGAGCGCGGCACCCGCTCGGTCTCGACTATCCTGAATTATGTCGCTTTCAGCGTCCTGCCGGTTCTGGTCGAGCTCGTGCTGGTCGGGGTGATCCTGATCAAACACTACCCCCCGGCCTTCGCGCTCGTCGTCTTCGGGACCGTGGTGGTCTACTTCGCCTTCACCTTCGCCATCACCGAGTGGCGGATGGACTATCGTCATCGCATGAACCGGCTGGACTCGCAGGCCAACAACCAGGCGTTCGACAGCCTGATCAACTACGAAACGGTGAAATATTTCGGCAACGAGCGCATGGAGCTCGACCGCTATGACGCCACCCTTGCCGAGTGGGAAGAGATGGCGGTCAAGAGTCAGACCTCCATGTCGCTGCTGAATTTTGGTCAGGGCGCGATTATCGCTCTTGGCGTCACCCTCATCATGGCCTTTGCTGCCAACGGCGTGGTTCAGGGCGAGATGAGCGTCGGCGATCTGGTTCTGGTCAATGCCTTGATGCTGCAATTGTTCATCCCGCTGGGCTTTCTCGGCGTCGTCTATCGCCAGATCAAGTATGCGCTCGCCGACATGGATCTGGTGTTCAAGCTGCTTGAGCGTCGTCCCGAGATCCAGGACCAGCCCGGCACCGCGCCGCTGAACCTGCGCGATGGCGAGATCCGTTTCAAGCAGGTGAGTTTTCATTACCAGCACGAACGGGCGATTCTGAAGGATATCGATTTTCGCATTGCCCCAGGTCAGACAATCGCTGTGGTCGGTCACAGCGGTGCCGGCAAGTCGACCCTGGCGCGTCTGCTGTTTCGCTTCTATGACGCGACCGCCGGTGGGATCCTGATCGACGGACAGGACATCCGCACGGTGACCCAGGAAAGCCTGCGCGCCGCCATCGGCATCGTTCCGCAGGATACCGTCCTGTTCAACGACACCATCTACTACAACCTGGCCTACGGACGGCCCGAGGCGACCCGTGCCGAGGTCGAGCGTTGCGCCGAGATGGCCCATATCCGTGATTTCATCGAGAGCCTTCCGGATGCCTGGAACACCATGGTCGGGGAGCGCGGGTTGAAGCTCTCGGGCGGAGAGAAACAGCGCGTTGCGATTGCGCGGGCGATCCTCAAGCAGCCGCGCATTTTAGTGTTCGACGAGGCAACCTCCTCGCTGGACAGTCACACCGAGCAGGCGATTCAACAGACCCTCGCCGAGGTGGCTCAGAACCACACTACCCTGGTGATTGCCCATCGTCTGTCGACGGTGGTGGAGGCCGACCGCATCCTGGTGATGGAACAGGGGCGCATTCGTGAGCAGGGGACGCATCGCGCGCTCCTGGCCGCCGGCGGGCAGTATGCGTCCATGTGGGATCTTCAGCAGCGCGAGGGTGCCGATGCGCCTTTGCCGGTCCCCGGGTCCGTTGCTGGCTCTGGGTCTGACCGCGGACTTGGCCCCGGACTTGGCACGGGCCTGGTAGATCCGGTGGCAACGCCATGATGGCTTCAGAAACGTCTGTGCTCGCCGATCGAATCGGGCAAGGTGATCGCGGCGATATCGCGCGGGCTCTTGAGATACTGAGTGCAGCCGGTGTCGCCGCGCCCTTGATGCTGGTTGGCGCCTGCGCTGCGGCGGCTGTGCTGCTGCTCATCCTTCACTGGGCCTGGCCGCACTGGGATTGGTCACTGCCGCTGTGTCTGGCTGCTCTGCTCGGCGCCGTTGTCGCGGGTTTACTCGCCTGGCAGCGTTTGAATGGCCAGTTGCTGCGGCCTCTTGTGCGTCTGGAGCACTCGCTGTCGCGGGTGTGTCAGGGCGAGCCGGGCGCCAGTGACGCGCTGCGCGATGCCGGTGTGCTCGATGGTGTTGCACGGGATATCCGCAGCCTGAACGAGGAGCTGACGGATCTCTATGAGGAAATGGATAATCGGGTCGCGCGCCAGACGATGCGCCTGGCTCAAAAGACCGCCTCGCTGAAGATCCTCTACGACGTGGCTGCCGGGATCCACCAGGCCGAAAGCGTCGAAGAGCTGCTTCTGCGATTTCTGCGCGTGCTCAAGGAGATGATCAACGGACGCGCGGCCACCGTGCGTCTGGTGATGCCCGACGGCTCGCGCCGCCTGATCGGTGCGATCGGACTGGACGACGATCTGGTGCGCGAGCAGGACATTGGCCCGGTGGATCTGTGCCTGTGCGGCAGTGTGCTGACGCCCGGCGAGGTCGTCTGTAGGAACGATGCCCGGTACTGTTCCCGCATCTATGGTCGACGGATGTTTGCCAGTAGCGAGATGGAAGTCGTCACGGTGCCGCTCGAGCACCGCGATGAGCTACTGGGTGTCTATACCGTGTTTCTCGATCGTCCGGGGCTGAAGGCGCGCGAGGACATTCTCGATCTGCTCGCCACCGTCGGTCATCATCTGGGCGTGGCCATCGCCAAGCAGCGCTCGGATGCCGAGGCGCGCCGCCTGTCGATCATCGAGGAGCGCAACTCGCTGGCGCACGAGCTGCATGACTCGCTTGCGCAAACCCTGGCAAGTTTGCGTTTTCAATGCCGTATGCTGACCGATTCTCTGCGCGGCAGTGCCCTGTCGCTGGAGGCCCGCAATGATCTGAGCCGGATTCGCAACGGCCTGGACGAGGCCCATACAGAGCTGCGTGAGTTGTTGGCGAGTTTTCGCGCCCCCCTGGATCGGCGTGGTCTGGTGCCGGCGCTTGAAAAGCTTACGCATCGCTTCGGGCAGGAGACAGGTGCACACGTTTTGTTTCAAAATGACTGTCGCCCGTTCGAGCTCTCGGCGACCGAGGACCTTCAGCTCTTGCGGATTGTCCAGGAATCGCTCGCCAATATCCGTAAACATTCCCATGCGCATACCGTGCGGGTCCTCTTGACGCGCGAGTCCAGCGGACAAAACGTCCTGTTGATCGAGGACGACGGGATCGGTTTCAGTACCCCCGCGGCGGGCTCCAATCCGGGCGAGCATATCGGCTTGACGATCATGGAAGAGCGTGCGCGGCGCATCGGTGCAGAGCTGCGTATCGAGAGTGATCCCGGCGAGGGCACCCGGGTCGAGGTGATCTTCGACGCCAATCGGCGCGGTGCGCGCCTCGCGCGGACGGCCGCCTGATGCGCGTTCTCCTGATCGATGATCATGCATTGTTCCGCTTCGGGCTCTGCGAGTTGCTGGAGCGCCGGGGCATTGAGGTGGTCGCGGCCTTGGGTGACGCCACCGCCGGGCTGGGGCGCGTCGCAGAGACCTTGCCCGATGTGGTTTTGCTGGATATGCGCATGCCTCAGCTGAGCGGGTTGGAGGTTCTGCGTCGGTTGCGTGCCGCGCATCCAACCATGCCGATCGCCATGTTGACCACCAGCGCCGAGGAACGCGATGTCATCGAATCGCTGCAGAGCGGGGCGCAAGGTTATCTGCTGAAGGATATGGAGCCCGATGCCCTGATCGCCGCACTCGGCGAGATCGTCCAGGGGCGCACCGTGGTGGCGCCGGAGCTGGCCACCGTGCTGGCCAAGGCGGTGCAGGGCGAGGCGGTCGGTGCGGTGGCGGAGGGTCGGATCGCTGATCTCACCCCGCGCGAGCACGAGATCCTCTGTCACCTTGCCGAGGGGCAGAGCAATAAGGCGATCGCCCGTCGCCTGAGTATCTCCGACGGAACAGTCAAGCTGCATGTGAAGGCGATTTTGCGCAAGCTCGACGTGCATTCTCGGGTCGAGGCAGCGGTGATTGCGGTCGAGCGTGGTCTGTGCGACCGCGGCGTGGCCCGGCGTGCGATCTCGGATGAGCCCAATGTCGGTTGATCCGGTACCGGATGAGCCCGGCCTTGAATGAGCGCGGTCCAGGGCCGAGGGTCGACGTCAAACCATTCCTGTCATCACCATTGCGGTTGAATCCATGAAAAATTTTCTGACGCTCATCAAGGACTGTCTGAGCGACATCAGAGAGATCATGCCCTGGGATCTTGAAGAGCGACTCCAGGCCAATCCGGATCTACTGATTGTCGATGTCCGCGAGCCGCACGAGTTTGCAGCCATGCATATCGATGGATCACTGAACGTGCCGCGCGGTATTCTTGAATCCGCCTGTGAATGGGACTACGAGGAGACCGTTCCCCAGCTGGTGCGGGCACGTGACCGCGAGGTGGTGGTGGTCTGCCGCTCGGGCTATCGCAGTATTCTGGCCGCGCACGCGATGGTGGTGCTTGGCTACACGAATGTCTCCTCCCTGCAGACGGGACTGCGCGGCTGGAAGGACTATGAGCAGCCTTTGGTCGACCAGTCCGGGCAGGATGTGGACCTGGACGAAGCGGATCGCTATTTTACGCCTCGGCTCAGAGCGGATCAGATGCGGCCTTCTGCATAGATCATTTTTCGGACGTTTTTTCTCATGTTCAACAAACTCAAACGCGTGGCAACCTCGCTACTGCCTGTCGATCCCAATCGCCAGGGCGAGTGTGTGCGTTGTGGCGACTGTTGCAAACTCCCCTACCCTTGCCCTTTTCTGCGTATGGACGAACAGGGATTGAGTAGCTGCGCCGTCTACCATCTGCGCCCCCCAAGCTGCCGCAAGTACCCGCGTGTGGCCTCCGAGCAGCTGACGCCGGAACAATGCGGCTATTTCTTCGTCGGTGTGCCAGACCCGGTGACGGAAGGGATCGCGCTGGAGCAGGTCTCTCCGTCCGGTTGAGCGCCTTCAAATCGCCACGGCACGCGTGCTGCCCCATGCACCGGGTTGCGTGGATTCCAGGCTTCGGCCGCGACGACGCTGCCTTGCGTAGTCACCTTTTTTATCCCAACAGGTGTCCGATGACAGGACGTTTTCGCTTGATATCGACCGCCCTGTTTGTGACCACGGTTGCGGCCGTGGTTGCGGCGGGTTGTGCAGCGAAGCCGCGCGCCTTGATGCCGACGCCGGTTCTGTATCAGGCACCGGCCGGCCAGGCCCTGTTCGATCAGCTTCCGGGCGAAAAACGGCGTCCGGACGTGGATCTGTTCTACATCACCAACCGGGCCGCGGAGGATAATCCGCGCAGTGCGCTGCCATATGGCCAGATGCGCCGGCGCGGGATGGTGTTCGGATCGGCGCAGGTCCGCATGGTTCCAGGTCTGGATTGGGAGAGCCTGCAAGCGCAGAGCCGGCTGGCCGAGCGCACCCGAGAGGTGTCTCTTGAGCTCGGGCGGGTCGATCAGATGGGCACGTTTCCGCAGGAGCCCTATCGGATCATTCCGACAAGAGCCGGCACGATGGGACGCGATCCGGCCGAGATGCGCGAGTTCAACGCATCGAAAGCGGCCTTTCAGGGAGAGATACAGCGGCGACTAGACATGTCCCCGAAGAAGGACGTCATGTTGTACGTCCATGGTTTCAACGAGACCTTTGCCACGGCGGCCTTTACGGCTGCGGAGCTGTGTCACTTTTTTGGTCGCGAGCAGGTATGCAGTTTCTTTACCTGGCCGGCGTCCTCGACCGGGAACTTTCTGGTCTCCTACACCACGACCACTGAATCGGCCGAGTACGCGGTCGATCATCTGAAGAAAACGCTGCGCATGCTTGCGGCGACCCCCGGTGTGGAGCGCCTGCAGCTGCTTGCCCACAGTCGCGGCACGGCCTTGCTGCTCAATGCGCTGCGGGAGTTGATGATCGAGGCGATCGTCGCGGGTGTCGACCCTGCCGATGCCTTCCGCATCGACAATGTCGTGCTTCTCTCACCGGACATCGACGTGGATATTGCCGGGCAGAAGATCACCGGGTTTGTCTCGGATCCGGATCTGACCCGTGCCTGGTCAGATGACAATCTGCCCCGTTTGCTTAACGGACGGCTCACCATCTACGCCTCGCCGGACGATCGCGCACTGCTGGTCTCGCGGATCCTGTTCCGCAGCCGCAACCGTGTCGGTCAGCTGCGCCCGGAGGATATCTCCTCGGAAATGCAGACCTATTTCGGCAATCTTGGCCGCGTCGATCTGATTACGTTCCGCGGCAAGCGTACGGATCTCTTCGGTCATTCCTATTTCACCACCAACCCCATGGTGAGTTCGGATCTGGTGCAGCTTGTCCGCTACGGCAAGCGGCCGGACGATCCCGGCCGCCAGCTTCGGCAAACCGGTCCGGCGACTTGGGAGTTCAAGAACGGTGACGCCCAACCGTCGGATCAGCCCCGCTGATTACGGCGGGACGCGCGGACGTTCAGCTCTGTCCAGTCCCCGGCGCTTAGGCGGGCGGTAGGGTTTCCATTGGCCAACGCGCCCTGGGCTTAAAGGCCAGCGGCTCGGCCTGGCCCACCCGGAGACGTTGCCAGCCGGCATAGGCGATCATGGCGCCGTTGTCCGTGCACAGCTCGCGGCGTGGATAGTAGGTCGCTGCCCCGATAGCGGCGATGGCGATGTCCATCCTCTCGCGTAACCGACGGTTGGCGGAGACACCCCCGGCGAGGATGAGCCGTCGGTGCCCGGTCTGCTGCAGTGCGCGTCGACATTTGATCACTAGTGTGTCCACTACCGCCTCTTCGAATGCGCGCGCGATATCGGCGCGCAGTTGCGCCGGATCCGCAGCCTTCGGCAGGGACTCGCGAACCGTATTGAGCGCGAAGGTCTTCAATCCGCTGAAGCTGAAGTCGAGCCCCGGTCGGTCGGTCATGGGACGCGGGAAGCGCAGGCGTGTCGGGTCGCCCTGCTCGGCGAGCTTGGCAAGTGCCGGGCCGCCGGGGTAGGGCAGGTCAAGAATCTTGGCGGTTTTATCGAAGGCCTCTCCGGCGGCGTCGTCGAGCGATTCGCCGAGAATGGTGTAGCGTCCGATGCCCCTGACCTCGACCAGTTGGGTGTGGCCGCCCGAGACCAGCAGCGCGACGAACGGAAAATCCGGCGCCGAGGCTTCGAGCAAGGGCGCGAGCAGATGCCCCTCCATATGATGCACACCGATGGCCGGCACGCCCCAGGCCCAGGCTAGGCTGCGTCCCAGTGCAGCGCCCACCAGCAGGGCGCCCACCAGGCCAGGCCCAGCGGTGAAGGCGACACCGTCGATCGAGGCCGACTCAAGCCCGGATTCCTCAAGAACCTGACGGATCAGCGGCAGGGTCTTGCGCACATGATCGCGTGAGGCCAGCTCGGGGACGACACCGCCGTATTGGGCATGGATCTCGGTCTGGCTGTAGACCGCCTGGGCGAGCAGGCGGCGCTCGCCGTCATAGACCGCCACACCGGTCTCGTCGCAGGAGGTCTCGATGCCGAGGACGCGCGTGACGACCCTGTCGGGCAAGCTGATCACCCTGTCAAGACGCGGCGGATGCACAGGCCCAAGGTCACGCCGGCCGTCCGCAATGAGTAACGATGCGAGATGACATCAGGCAATGAATGGCCTGCGCCGTATTGGGCGTTGCGCACGACACAACAGGGTTCATCGTGTGGCATCCACCGCATAAGGCGTCGGATCCAGGATCGGCGCGCGCCCCAGCACCAGATCGGCCGCGAGCCGCGCCGAGGCTGGTCCGGTTACCAGGCCGTTGCGGAAGTGTCCGGCGTTGATGAAAAGTCCCTCCACGGTCGGGAAGGCGCCGATGAAGGGGATACCGCTCGGTGAGCTGGGTCGCAGGCCGGCCCACTGATCTTCGATCGGCGTGCGCTTGAGGATCGGGAACATCTCGAAGGCGGCGCGATAGAGCGCCTCGCGGACTTCGGCGGTCGTCGTTTTGACGAATCCCGTGTGCTCAAGCGTGCTTCCGAACAGCAGACGCCCGTCGCGTCGCGGGATGAGATAGCGCTCGCGATGCAGGGTGATGTGGTTGATCTGGCCGGGTTTGCCGTAGAAGAGAATCATTTGGCCGCGCACCGGCGCGATCTCCGGTGCCTGGCCGAGCTGCTCAAGCAGTTTGGCGGTCCAGGCTCCGGCACAGATAACGACCCGGCCGGCTGCGATGGTGCCGGTTGGTGTGCGTACGCCGCTGATCCGGCCGTCCTCGACCAGCAGCTCGAGCACCTCTTCGTTCTCGCGCAGCTGGATCCGGGTCTCGACCGACCGGCGTACCGCCTTGGCTAGACGCGGTGTGCGTACTTGGGCAATCCGGGGCAGGAGAAGCCCTTGCGTGAGTCCCGGCCCGAGTTGCGGCTCGATGTCATGAAGCGTCTCGCCCGCCACCTGCTCGATCGGGTAGCCATGACGCTCGGCCCAGGCGAAAGCGAGCGCCTGCTCTTCGAGATCCAGCACCAGCATGCCGTTGACGGTCAGCTCCGGATCGATGCCGGTCTCGTGTGTGAGTGCTTCTGCAAGCCCCGGATACGCCTGTTGACTCCAGCTCGCCAGCGCCGTCACGGCATCCGCATACCGCCAGGGGTAGATCGGCGAGATGATGCCGCCGCCGGCCCAAGAGGATTCGCGGCCGGTCTCGCCCATCTCGATCAGGGTGACCGCAGCGCCCGACTCGACGAGCTCGCGTGCCGTGAGCAGTCCGATGATCCCGCCGCCCACGACAAGCACGTTGCTCATGATGCGGCCCTCACGCCGAGTTCACGCGGCAGGGGGAAGACTACCTGCTCGCGGATGCCATCCTGCTCCTCGACCGCGGCGGCGCCCCACGCCGTGAGCTGATCGATAACCTGCTCGACCAGAATTTCGGGCGCCGACGCCCCGGCGGTGAGCCCGACCCGCGGCGATGCGTCAAGCCAGTCCCGGCGGATATCCTGAGCGCCGTCGATCAGATAGGCGGCACAGCCCTGTTTCTCGGCCAGCTCGCGCAGGCGGTTGGAATTGGAGCTGTTGGCCGAGCCGACGACGAGGAGCAGATCGCAGCGTGCCGCGAGATCCCGCACAGCGTCCTGGCGGTTCTGCGTGGCATAGCAGATGTCGCTCTTTTTCGGCCCCTGAATCTCGGGAAAGCGTTCGCGCAGCGCGGCGATAATGCCGCTGGTGTCGTCGACCGAGAGCGTGGTTTGGGTGACGTAGGCGACCCGCGCGGGGTCCTTGATCGCAAGTGCGGCCACGTCGGCGCTCGACTCCACCAGATGGACGATCCCGCCGTCGCCCAGACACTGGCCCATGGTGCCCTCGACCTCGGGATGCCCGGCGTGTCCGATGAGCACCACCTCCACGTTGTTCCTGCAATGTCGGGCAACCTCCAGATGGACCTTGGTCACGAGTGGGCAGGTCGCATCGAAGACGCGTAGGTTGCGTCCCTCGGCCGCGCGGCGGACCTCCTGGGCGACACCGTGGGCGCTGAAGATGAGCGTCGCACCGTCCGGGACATCCGCGACATCCTCGACGAAAATCGCGCCGCGTTGCTTCAGACCGTCGACGACGAAGCGGTTGTGAACCACCTCGTGGCGGACGTAAATGGGTGCGCCGTAAAGATCCAGCACGCGTTCAACAATCTCGATCGCGCGGTCGACACCGGCACAGAATCCACGGGGGTTTGCGAGCAGTATGTTCATGACGGTAGAGGATAGGCGATCAGGTTGATTCGGGCCAGCGCGGAGCGTCTCACGCCGGGACACGCAGAGCGCAGAGCGTACCAGGGGCAGGTCTGTGCTGCTTCCCGCTCTGCGTGTTTGCATGAGCGAGAACGGAATCCAATCGGGATCACAGACCGATCGTGCCGGGACCCCGCTTAGGTGACCGCCAGAACGCGCACGCGAACGGTCACCGACTGTCCGGCGAACGGGTGGTTGAAATCGACCCGAACCCGTTGCGCCTCGACCTCCAGAATCACCCCGCTGGTCTCGTGACCGCCGGGTGTCTCGAAACCGACGACCAGGCCGCGGGCTGGCGTGATGTCGGGCGGGAATTCACTGCGGTCCATCCAGTGGATGTTAGAGGCATCGTAGGGTGAAAACAGCTCCGACCCCTGTCCGATAATATGGGTGTCGCTGCCGACGGCCAAGCCCATGAGGGTCGACTCGAGCTCCGCAGTCAGGGTGCCGTCCCCGATCGTGCAGGTCAGGGGTTCTTCGCCCAGGGTCGAGAGCGCTACGAATCCATCCTGAAAGCGCACTTCAAGGTGCAGCGTGACGGTGCGTCCCGGGGCGATCGCCGCGCCCGGATCGTTGGCGATGCCGTCGCGGGTATGGGCCGGGTTGTTGTTCGGCGTGCCGTTCATGATGTGGCGGTGGGCTGCTCGGCGGCGATCGCTCGCAATACCGGCAGCTCCAGGCCATGTGCTTCGCCATTGTGCAGCGCGCGGGCGAGTCGGGCCGGTGCGCTACGTCCCATGCAGGCATGCTCCGGATCGCCGGCGAACGCGACCGCCAGCGCACCGAAGAGCGCATCGTGATCGAACCCCCGCCCGGTCAGAGCCTCCTGCAGACCGATCACCTCATGCCCCACCTGCTCGGCGAAGCGGCGATGCTGTGCCCACAAGGTCTCGACCGTGCCGCCGGTGCGCAGACCCGCGATATTGGTGACGAGGATGAAGAGATTCTTCAGGACCAGCTCGAACAGCAGTGCGTCGGCGTCCGGCAGAATCCGCGCCGGGATACCCAGAGTCTTGAGCGCATCGGCGAGCAGATTGGCGCCCGGGCCGTAGATCGGCGAGGGGATGATGACCTTGTGATCGCTGCCGGGCTTTTTCTCGAACCATACCGAGATCACCGTCGGGTCGGGAAAACCGGCCCAGTCGTTCGGCAGCAGCTCGTTTTGCAGGAGCCCGAGACGCCGGCGCCACGGACCGGGCATGTCGGCAAGCGTCGGGGCAAGATCGGCTTCGCCGACGGCCACCAGAACCAGTTGCGGCTCGGGGAGCTGCTCTGCGGCCGCGGTCAGCGATGCGCCGCGAATGACCGGGAAAACAGGATGACCGAGTTTGAGCAAACCACGGGCGAAGACACCGCCCATCTCGCCGACACCGACGAGCACGACAGGAGATTTCATGGGTGCTCCGCAGTTCCAAGTGATGACCGACGCGCTTCACGGATCATGTCGCAGCCCCGGCGCAAGCGGCGCTCACAGCAATTCTTGCGTGACGAACAGGTAAAGGAGTGCCGCGACCACGATGGCGATCGTGGCATAGATCACCAGAATACAGACCCCCGGCAAATCGTTGCAGACTGCGCTGTACCTACAGAGCTTACATCCCCTCATCAGTGGCACCTGTTGCAGTCACGTCTCGTTATCCCCGGAATGACCCCGTTCTATGGCGAGTGTGCATCGGGTTTTTCAATGCTGACTATCGTCACCCAGATCAGGACGCTGATCAAGGCATGTTGAGCCGGCAGTCTGTCAGTTTGCATGCTTGGTCGAGCCGGTCTGTCGCGGGAGACGCGGTGATCGGCGAGAAACAGGATCTTGCCTTGGTGTGCGGCGTGTCTGCGTGAGCGATATCCATGCAGGCGCTCAGGATGGCAGCGGATCTATCGCCAGAGTACCCGTAAAAACCGCCATTTGGCTGGCGCCGCCATAGACCGGGTGTTGACCGGCCAGATCCGAGCAGACAAAGCGATAGCCGTTGCGCTGCGCTACGCCCTCGGCCCAGCTGCGAAACTTAGCGCGGCCCCACTCGAAGCGGTGTCCGGGGTGTCGAAAGCGATACGACGGCACGCCAAGCAAGGGGTTGAGCTCGGCATTGGGGGTAGTGATCACCACTGTGGTCGGGCGCATCCGTGCGAAGAGTGCGCGCTCAACTTCGGATAATCGCGCTGGATCCAGATGCTCGATCGTCTCGATCAGCAAGGCGCAATCAAAGCCGATGAGGGCCGGACCGGGCTCGGTCATCGAGCCATGGACGAGCTCCACGCGCGGGGCATGCCCGGCCGGAGGGATCCCGTCGAGCCGCGTGCGTAAGCGATAGAGCGTCTCTTGAGAGATATCCAGACCGACGATCCTCTGGATCTGAGGCTCAAAGATCAGTCGCGTGAGCAGATCGCCATCGCCGCAGCCCAGATCAATCACGCTGCGAGCGCCGCAGTCGCGCACGACCTGTTGCACCGATTCGAGCCGTTGTTCATGGAGCCAGGACATCATCGACCCTATGGTTCCACCATTGTCGGCAGCGGGCAAGAGAGTCTGTTGGTCCGTTTCGCTTCCGTTCGCGAGCCGAGTACCATAACAACGCACCGGGATAATGCCGCCCCCGGGCGGTAGATGCCTGAATCGCCTGAATTGCCCGATGAATGCGAGATGCGCCACATGCCCCACACCTCCCCAGATCCAGCGGCCTACTGTGCAACAGAACAGAATTTCCCCACGCTTGTTGTAGAAAACTCGTTCAAGGGGCTGGTTCTGGTTGATTTTTGGGCGCCTTGGGCCGGGCCCTCGCAACGCCAGGCGCAGCTCCTGAGCCGGCTTGCGCAGGAGTACGGCGGCCGCTTCCTCCTGGTCACGGTCGATACGGATTGCGAGAAGGCGATTGCCGAGCGGTTCGGTGTAAAGAGCCTGCCGTCCTGCAAGCTGTTCCGGCGTGGCGTGCCGGTCGAGCACATCCGCGGAATGCAGTCCGAAGCACACTACCGTGCCCTAATCGACCGCCATCTCGGCGTACCGGGCACCGGCATCCTCGCCGAGGCACTCAAGGCGTGGGAGAGCGGCGAGCACGCGCAGGCGCTTCGGATACTCGCGGACGCGGCCATCGCCGAGCCGCAGAACAGCACCTTTCCGACCCAGATGGCGACATGGCTGATCCGGGACGGCCGGGTCGAGGATGCCTTCAGGGTGCTCGATGCGTTACCACAGGCACTGCGCGACGACGCGAGGGTGCAGCGTCTGCTGACTC
>JBGSKP010000552.1:0-16381 GCA_041741175.1 Thiocapsa sp.
AGAACCTGGTGCGCCGCTGCGACCCGGCCGGCCTCGCGGATGCACTCGGGCAGCTCATCGAGCGCCGCCAGGATCTGGATTTCCCCTGGTACCCGGCGCGGGTGGTCTGCCACGACATCCTCGGCCAAACCGCCCTGGTCGATCTGGCGGGGCTGCGTGACGCCATCGCCGAGAAGGGCGGCGATCCGGCACCGGTGAACCCGGTGGTGCCGACCCAACTGATCGTCGATCACTCGCTGGCTGTTGAATACGGCGGATTCGACTCGGATGCGTTCGAGAAGAACCGCGCCATCGAAGACCGACGCAACGAGGACCGTTTCCACTTCATCGAGTGGACCAAGACCGCGTTCAAGAACGTCGACGTGATCCCGGCCGGCAACGGCATCATGCACCAGATCAACCTGGAGAAGATGTCCCCGGTGATCCAGGCCCGTGACGGCGTCGCCTTCCCGGATACCTGCGTGGGGACGGACAGCCACACCCCGCACGTCGATGCACTCGGCGTGATCGCCGTCGGCGTCGGCGGCCTGGAGGCCGAGACCGTGATGCTCGGGCGCGCCTCGATGATGCGCCTGCCCGACATCGTCGGCGTGCGACTGGCCGGCAAGCGTCGGCCGGGCATCACCGCCACCGACATCGTGCTGGCCCTGACCGAGTTCCTGCGCAAGGAGCGCGTGGTGGGTGCCTATGTCGAGTTCTTCGGCGAGGGTGCCGCCAGCCTCACGATCGGTGACCGCGCCACCATCTCCAACATGTGTCCGGAGTACGGGGCCACCGCGTCGATGTTCTATATCGACCGGCAGACCATCGACTATCTCACGCTGACCGGCCGCGAGCCGGAGCAGGTCGTAATGGTCGAGACCTATGCCAAGACCGCCGGCCTCTGGGCCGATGCGCTGATCACCGCCGAATACGAGCGCGTGCTGGAGTTCGACCTGTCCACCGTCGTGCGCAACATGGCCGGTCCGTCCAACCCCCATCGTCGGCTGCCGACCAGTGCACTGCACGAGCGCGGCATCGCGGTGGATCTGGACAAGGCGCTGGCCGAAGAGAAGGACGGCCTGATGCCGGACGGCGCGGTCATCATCGCCGCCATCACCAGTTGCACCAACACCAGCAACCCGCGCAACGTTGTGGCCGCCGCTCTGGTGGCCAAGAACGCCAACGCCTTGGGCCTGACGCGCAAGCCCTGGGTCAAGACCTCCTTCGCGCCGGGCTCGAAGGTCGCCAAGCTGTACCTGGAAGAAGCCGGCCTGCTGGCCGAGATGGAACAGCTCGGCTTCGGCATCGTCGGCTACGCCTGCACCACCTGCAACGGGATGTCCGGTGCCCTGGACCCGAAGATCCAGCAGGAGATCATCGACCGCGACCTCTTCGCGACCGCCGTGCTGTCGGGAAACCGCAACTTCGACGGGCGCATTCACCCCTATGCCAAGCAGGCCTTCCTGGCCTCGCCGCCGCTGGTGGTGGCCTACGCCATCGCCGGCACCGTGCGCTTCGACATCGAGCAGGATGCGCTCGGACATGACCCGCAGGGCAACCCCATCACCCTCAAGGACCTGTGGCCGAGCGACGAGGAAATCGACGCCATCGTCGCGACCTGCGTGAAGCCGGAGCAGTTCAAGCAGATCTATCTGCCGATGTTCGATCTGGGCATCGTGCAGGAGGCCAAGAGTCCGCTTTACGACTGGCGTCCGCAGAGCACCTACATCCGCCGTCCACCTTACTGGGAAGGCGCACTGGCCGGTGAGCGGGCACTGAAGGGCATGCGTCCGCTGGCGGTCCTGCCGGACAACATCACGACCGACCATCTGTCCCCGTCGAACGCCATCATGGCCGACAGCGCGGCCGGCGAGTATTTAGCGCGGATGGGCCTGCCGGAGGAGGACTTCAACTCCTACGCCACCCACCGCGGCGACCATCTGACGGCCCAGCGTGCCACCTTCGCCAACCCGCAATTGGTCAACGAGATGGCCGTGGTGGAAGGACAGGTCAAGAAGGGCTCGCTGACCCGTGTCGAGCCGGACGGCAAGGTGATGCGCATGTGGGAGGCGATCGAGACCTACATGGGCCGCAAGCAGCCGCTGATCATCATCGCCGGGGCCGACTACGGCCAGGGTTCCTCCCGCGACTGGGCAGCCAAGGGTGTCCGTCTGGCCGGTGTGGAGGCCATCGTCGCCGAGGGCTTCGAGCGCATCCACCGCACCAACCTGGTCGGGATGGGCGTGCTGCCGCTGGAGTTCAAACCGGGTGTCGACCGCAAGACGCTCGGGATCGACGGCAGCGAGACCTACGACGTGCTCGGCGAGAGCACGCCGCGCGCCACACTGACCCTGGTGATCACGCGCAAGAACGGCGAGCGTGTGGAGGTGCCGGTCACCTGTCGCATCGACACCGCCGAAGAGCTGGAGATCTACGAAGCCGGCGGTGTGCTGCAGCGCTTCGCCCAAGACTTCCTGGAATCCAGCAAAGCGGTCTGAAAAAGCCCCTCTCCCCCCGCGGGGAGTAAATCCAGCACATTTTTGAGAAGTAAGGTCAATGTCCAACGTACCGCAGATCCGTATTCCCGCCACCTACATGCGCGGCGGCACCAGCAAGGGTGTCTTCTTCCGCCTGCAAGACCTGCCCGAGGCCGCCCGGGTGCCTGGCCGGGCGCGCGATGCCCTGCTGCTGCGCGTCATCGGCAGCCCGGACCCCTACGGCAAGCAGATCGACGGCATGGGTGGGGCGACCTCGAGCACCAGCAAGACGGTCATCCTGTCCAAGAGCAGCAAGCCGGATCACGACGTTGATTATCTGTTCGGCCAGGTATCCATCGACACGGCCTTCGTCGACTGGAGCGGCAACTGCGGCAACCTCTCGGCCGCGGTCGGCTCCTTCGCCATCAGCGCCGGCTTGGTCGACGCCGACCGGCTGCCGAAGGACGGCATAGCGAGGGTGCGCGTCTGGCAGGCCAACATCGGCAAGACCATCATCGCGCACGTGCCCATGACCGACGGCGCCGTGCAGGAAACGGGTGATTTCGAGCTCGACGGCGTGACCTTCCCGGCCGCCGAGGTGCAATTGGAGTTCCTGGACCCAGCCGACGACGGTGACGGCGAGGGCGGCGGCTCTATGTTTCCCACCGGCAACCTGGTCGACGACCTTGAGGTCCCCGGTGTCGGTACGCTCGAAGCCACCATGATCAACGCCGGCATCCCGACCGTTTTCGTGAACGCGGCGGCTATCGGCTACAGGGGCACCGAGTTGCAGGACGCCATCAACGGCGACCCCGAGGCCCTGGTGATGTTCGAGACCATCCGCGCCTATGGCGCGCTGCGGATGGGCCTCATCAAGGATGTCGCCGAGGCGGCGACCCGCCAGCACACCCCCAAGGTCGCCTTCGTCGCCCCGCCGGCCGACTACATCTCCTCCAGCGGAAAGTCGGTGTCGGCCGGCGACATCGATCTGTGCGTGCGCGCACTCTCCATGGGCAAGCTGCACCACGCCATGATGGGGACGGCCGCCGTGGCCATCGGCACGGCTGCGGCCATCCCCGGCACCCTGTTCAACCTGGCTGCCGGGGGAGGAGAGCGCACCGCAGTGCGTTTCGGCCACCCCTCGGGCAGACTGCGCGTCGGCGCCGAGGCCCGTCAGGTCAAGGGCGAGTGGACCGTGACCAAGGCCATCATGAGCCGCAGCGCCCGGGTACTGATGGAAGGCTGGGTGCGGGTGCCCGGGGACGCCTTTTGACCTGGATCAGACAGCAGACCGCTTCGTAACCGACCCGGTCCATTCGCGAGCGTCCGCCACCACGGAGGCGGACGCTCGACACCGATGTCCTCCTCGTCTCTCATGAGACGATTCGCCCGGCACCCGCCGGGCTTTTTTTGCCCGGGACACCGGGCCACCGAATGTCGGCCGCATGCAAAGGCGGAGACCGCAGGAGACGATCGAAATCGTGGACACGTTCGCATTCATCGATCTGGCGGCGATCGGGATCCTGCTGATCGCCGCCTTCGTGCACGGCGCCTTCGGGTTCGGGTTCCCGCTGGTCGCCACGCCGTTGCTCGTGCTCGTCATGGACATGCGCGCGGCCGTGCTCCTGACGCTCATCCCCACGATTGCCATCAACCTGGTCAGCATCGCCACCGAGCGACGCTGGCTCGAAGCACTGCGCCGCTTCTGGCCCATCCCGGTCTTCACGATGGTGGGCAGCCTGATCGGCACGCGGATCCTGCTGAGCGTCGACCCCGAGCCCTTCAGGCTCCTGTTGGCCCTGGTGTTGATCGTCTTTCTGATCCTGCAGCGCAAGCGCGGCGATGGACCCGAGCATCGGATCCCGCACTGGGGGCTTGCGCTGTTGGGATTGGGGATGGGCCTCTTGGCCGGCCTGGTGAATGTCTTCTCGCCCATCGTGGTCGCCTTCGCGCTCTACACCCGGATGCATCCGGGTCTGATGGTCGCGACCTTC
Source organism: Thiocapsa sp. (assembly GCA_041741175.1). Lineage (GTDB taxonomy): Bacteria > Pseudomonadota > Gammaproteobacteria > Chromatiales > Chromatiaceae > Thiocapsa. The sequence continues at coordinate 4,454 of JBGSKP010000552.1, forward strand.
AACCTGAGCTTCATCACCAGCAAGAGCGGTCAACTGACCGGATTCGCGCTCCAGGACGCCCTGGATCCGACCATCATCGAGCTTGCGCTGCTGGCGCTGCCCGTCGTCCTGGCCGTGTTGTGGATCGGTATTCGGGTGCGCCGCCGGCTCGATCAGGCAACCTACCGGCTCTGGCTGAACCGGGCGCTTTGGGCGATCGCCGCTTTGCTGATTCTCGACTCCGTCTGACGCCGACCGCACCGGCGAACGACAGCCCTCGGCATCCAAACCGCTCGAGCTGTCGCCCGTGGTCGATACCGGTGCGGGATCGGCCTACAGGCTACTTCGGGCCCTTGTTGGTGAAGGACTGGAAGGTCTCGACGATGCGGTTCTGGATGTCTTTGGCCCAAGGCGGCTGCGGCCAATTCCAGCCGATGACGATACCGATGGCGACTGCAATGAGAACGGCGAACATCTGGTCTCCTCCATTTTCGGTTGAGGGAAGCTAGAAGCCACGGGACCCTTTACCGGCGCGGGACCGCACTGCTCGGACGTGGCACTGCATTATCACAGAAAATGTGTGGCTTTGATGTCTTTCCACTCTACTGATCCGGCTCTGCTGTCAGTGCGGCTGCTCGAGACGAAAACCGAGAGTCTGTAAGAGCACTCCGGTGACGGCTCCGCCCAGCATACCGCCGAGGAAACCCGGCGGAACCGCACTGAGGATTTGGTTCGCAGAGTCCTGGGCATTGATTGCCAGGATGCCCGAGGTCGTCCCGCCGATGATCCAGACACTCGAGCCGACGACCGCGGCGATGAGTCCGGCGACGATCGGCGCCGACAGGGCAGCAGGAAACCAACGCGCCGTATGCGCAACCAACCAGCGTTCCGACACCTGGAAGAAGGTCCCGACCAAGGCGACGACGCCGGCGGACAACACGAATAGACCGACCTGAGCGCCCATCGCCGCGAACAGGCCCGCCAGGATTCCGCCGGCCATCAAGCCCGAGATGAGGCCGGTCAGGGTCTCGGCGAGCGGCCGGCCACCGCCGGTCACCATCCAGGCGTAAAAGATGCCGGCAAGGACTCCGCCCGCACCGGCCGTCGCGGCGATCAACAAGAGCTCGACATTCTGCCCGCTCACGATCAGGTAGCCGATCGACGCCAGGATCCCGGCCATGGCGCCAACCAGGGCAACCGGCATGGCGCTGTAGAAGGCCGACGTCGTCATCGCGGCAGCGGCAGCGGCGATTACCAGCGGTTGCCAGCCCGTCAGACCCAAGGCGGCCAACACCGCCTGGAGACCGCCGAACAAGGCGCCAAAAAGAGCCCCGGCAAGACCCCAGATGAAGAGTGTGGTAATGATGGATGCAATCTTATCCTTCGCTCTCATAGGTCCTCGGGAGGGTGACTCGATGTGGTGAACTGAACCAGGCTGGACTGAACCCCGTCGCCATCCCGACAGGGACGATGGCACGGGTAACGCCGTCATAACGTGTCCGGCAACCCGGATCACTATAGTCGAGTCCGGCTTGCGGTCATAGCCACAGCCGAAATGCCTGAGGCGTGGAGTCCGAGGACAATGCCCCGACAAGGCGACGGACATCGTGTGCGGGATCCCATTCCGCGCGATACTTCGCCCACGCTTCCCAGGATGTCTACCCAGGCATGTCCAAGCAACCGAACAATGGCGCTCGACGCCTCGTCAACGGCGAGACCCGTGTGTTTTACGACGGCTATTGGATCAAATCCTACGAGCCACCGCGCGACACACTCGAAACCAAACGGCGGCTCATACAGGCACTCACGCGGCGCCTGTTCAATCATGTCGAGCATGGGATCAACATCCCCGGAGCAAGGCTGAACGAGGCCCGGGCAGCCCACGCGGCTGAGACCGATCCGGAACGCAAGCGTGTCAAGGGCGCCATGCTGGCCGGCGCGCTGTTCAACCGGGCAGCCGACATCTTTACCTGCCTGGTCGACCTGCAAGCCGTCGGCGTCGAGATCGGCACCGACAACAGCCTGATGCGCGACTGCGGAGACTGTCTGCTCGAAGCACTGGAGCTCGGCAAACTGGTTCGTCACCGGGGCGGACACGAAGGCATCGACGAGCTCTGGGGAGAACCGTTCAAAGCATTTTCCATGACGATCGAGGATTTTTACGACAGTCGATACATCAAGATCGCGTTGACCATGCGCGACATCGACCGCATCGCTGGCGTGCTTAAAGAAACCTTCGCGCAGAGCCGCCAGGTCATCGGGGTCGCTTCCAGGATCGATGATCTGGCCGACGCGGCGAAGCGCAAATGCGAGATCCTGCGAACCGATCCGGCGATCTTCGAGGTCTGGCCGGCCTTCGTGGTGGCCGCCAATCGACTCGGCCGGATTACGCCGCAATTGGCACCGGACGCCAGCGGCGAAGCCACCCGCGAGGCGATGGAGGGTGTTGGACTGCTGCGCGACGGGGCCGAGCTGATTGGCTTTATCGTCCGGGCGCGTGTCCCGATGCCCAAAAGCACAGTCGAATTGATCGAGCGCTGCCGGCAGTTCCGGAAAACCTTTTTCGACATCAGCCCGGGTGCTGCCGAAACCTCCTCGACGCACCCCGCCGCGCTGACGCATGCGGGGGAGCCCTCGAAACCCTGATCACCTGTACTGCACGCGCGGAGTCGACATGCTTGTCTATATCCACGGACTCAATAGCTCCAGCCGATCGCTTAAAGCCATCCGGCTTCGCGAGCAGCTCGCGCCGCTGCCCGTCGTCGCCGTCGACTACCCGGCACATCGACCGGAGGATGCGGTCGCCGCGCTGTCCGTCTTTTTCACCGGTCTGGCCGAGACGGACAACGGGCTCGAACCGGCGGTCGTCGGCAGTTCCATGGGGGGCTTTTATGGCCAGTATCTGGCTCGCCGCTTTCGGTTCTCGCATCTTTACCTGATCAATCCAGCACTCACGCCCTGGAGCCTGTTCAGTGATCGTCTCGGCGAAACCATGACCACAGCGCAGGGGGAGCACTACAGTGTCAGTGCGTCGCTGATCGAGAGTACCCGACCCTATGGCATCGCCGAACCCTGCGACGGTACGCCGACAACTGTTTTTCTGGAGCGAGGCGACGAGGTCATCGATTCACGCATCGCCGAGCAGCTCTACGCGCACTGCGGCCGTCTGCTGATCTGGGAGGACGGCGATCATGCCTTTCAGCATCTGGACGAGGTGATCGAGACGATCCGGCAGGACATCAAAGGCCTCCGCGCGTAGCGGGCACGGGCTCAGCGTTCGCCGGTCCGCTCTCGGCACGACTCGGGCGGGCACCTTGATCCGCGCGTGGGTGCATTAGTGAACGCCGGCGCGAAACAATTGGTCGACGATATGGAAGCCGGCGACATAGGTGCCGATTGCGGAGCCCAGCGTGCTGAGGAGAAAAACCAGAAAGACCCGTGCGACGCGGTTGTGCCACCAACCGCGCCAGGTCGCCACATCCAGACGCAGGCGACTGAAGTCGCCGACCCGCGGTTTGCGCAGCGACAGCTCGACCGCCCCTGTGACCATTCCGGCTCCGATGGTCGGGTTGAGCGAGGTAAGAGGCGCCGCTAAAAAGGCCGAGAGCAGGGTCAAAGGGTGTCCGCCCGCAAGCAAGGCACCCAAGGCAGACAGACCGCCATTGATGAGAATCCAGGCGACGACCAGATTCCAGCCCAGCGCGGTACTCTGCGAGAAGCCGTAGGCAAAGCCGCCGAGGATCAGCACGACCAGCCCCCACGCCAGGAGTCGCGGCCAGCGGCTGGGCGGGGAGACAGACTCCAACTCGCGGGTCACGACCGCAGGGTCGGTGGCATCCTGTTCCAGAGACTCGGCAATGCCCTTCATATGTCCGGCACCGACGACGGCCAGCACGCGCCGGGCACCGACGCGCGCGGCCTCGCTGCGCAGTCGTGCGGCCATGTAACGATCGCGCTCTTCGATCAAGGGGACGAAGAGATCACGCCGGTCGTGCGCAAACTCGGCGAAGGTGGTCTCCAGAACGTCGCCTTCTTTGAGTCGTTCGATTTCATCTTCGGTCACTTTTTCCGAGGTCAGCATCGCCGCCACAAGCCCGGTAAAGAGCGTGTAACGCTTCCACCAGCTCAGATTGGCCGAGATTCTCTTCAAGGTGACACCGATCTCGCGATCGATCAGCAAAACCGGCAGACCCTGCTCCTTGGCCACGCGAATGGCCGCCCGCTGCTCCGCTCCCGGCTCGATCCCGAATTGATCCGCAAGACGTTGCTGGTAGGCCGACAGGGCTAGATTGGCGACGACCATGTAAACGCGCTGCTGCCGGATCACCGAGAACAGATCCATCTGCGACAGGGACTTCGGATCGATCAATGCCGTATAGCGACTGCGACACAGCTCCACGGCGACCGCGTCATAGTCCCCGCTGCGCAGCATGGTGCAGACCTCTTCCGCGCTGGCACGCGAAACATGGGCGGTCCCGAGAAGCGTGAGCCGGGTCTCGGCAAGGGTGATTTCACGCTTCGGCTCGATGGATTCAGACATCAGGGGCGGTCGGACAGGGCAATTGAATAAGCACCGGATGATACCGCAGAACCCAGGTCGCAGAACCCGGGTGAGTCCCGACGTTGGACACTGACCCGCCCTGCCCTATCATGCGGACGCCTACAACACCGATCGCCGAGGACATCGATGAGTCAACCAACCCTATCAAGGAAGCGGCATCATGTGCCGAGTCCGATCCGGCGCGGGATTCTTGTCCTGTTCGCCGTAGTAGCGACGGGGATGGGTTGCGCGGCCGTCGAGAAGGATCGGCGCGCCGTCGGACTTCAGGCCGCGACGAACAGTTATCAGTCGGCGCTGCGCTGGGGCTATTACGACACGGCATTCGGTTACGTGCATCCGGATCAACGCAAGAACCGAAGCCTTCCGGAGGTCTTCACCGAACTGCGCGTGACCGGCTACGACGTGGCCCAGCCACCGGTGATTCAGGACGACGACAACGCAAGCCAGGTGGTCGTCATCGACTATCTTTACGAAGACACCCAGATCATCAAACGTCTGACCGACCGGCAACAGTGGCGCTGGGACGATCAGATCGGGACCTGGTGGCTGCATTCGGGCATCCCCGCTTTCACGCCGGGCAGCGGCGGCAAACCAGGGAGCCCCTAAAGGAGGGCTGGTGGACTTAGGGCCCCGAGGCCAGCTTTAGCCCGACAATGCCAAGCACAATCAGGCCAACAAAGAAGAAGCGAAGGAGCGTCGCAGGCTCGGCGAACAAGAGGATGCCGATCACGAAGGCACCGACCGCTCCGATCCCGGTCCAAACGGCGTAGGCCGTGCCCATGGGGATACTCCGTTGCGCGATCAGCAAACAGGCCCCGCTCGCGACCATGCAAAACACGGCAAAGCCGATCCAGCCCCATTGAGGGCCGGAGTCCGTCATCCCGAATTTCAGGCCGACCGGCCAGCCCCATTCGAAGATGCCGGCGACAACCAGATAGAGCCAAGCCATTCTCAATCCTTCACCATCCGCCCGAGCCAGCGGGCGGATGGGTGGTAATGCCGCATCGCGCCGATGCTTACTCGCCGGTGAACATCGCTTCGAGACGTTCGATCTCGGCACGCACCTCTTCAGGCAGCGAGTCTTTCAAGGCCACCAGCTTATCCATCAGGTCGCCCGCCATCTCCTGCTTGTCCGCGGCGAGGAACTCCTTCACCTGCTCGATCATCTCTTTGGCTTGAGCGACGACGGCATCACTCATCTCGCCGACTTGATCACCAGCTGCGGCCGCGGCATCGGCGGCTGCATCGGTGGTCGCCGACACCGCCTCGCCGACTTGATCCGAAGCATCCTTCGCCGCGTCAACGGCCCGATCAAGCAGCTTCGGCTCCTCAACCGGCGCGACGGCCTCCTCGACCGGCGCCGGCTCCTGACCACAGCCCGTCAACCCCAGAGCGCCAGCGCTCAGGATCATGCCCAACAGGATGTCTTTCTTCATCTGAATCACTCCATCGTTGTGTTGAAGGTCACAGTATAGTCACGAAGCAATCGGGCAAAAAAATCCATATACGACAGGTATAAAACCAGGGATCATGCCGAATGAGTCATCTATTCGCCATTTTTATTCTGCTGCTGCTTGGCTGGTTCTGGCTGGACAGCTCGCGTGCACGCGAGATCGCCACCGAAATCTGCAAGGTCGCCTGTCATCAACGCGAGTTGCAGTTTCTGGATCAAACCGTTGCCCTGAGACGTGTCGGCTTGGCCTGGAAGTCGGAGGGCGTCAGAATCCGCCGTGTCTATCGCTTCGATTTCAGCGAAGAGGGTATCGGGCGCCGCAGTGGTTATTTGGTGATGCGCGGGCCGGTGCTGGAAGACCTGAGCTTCGGGCTGCCGACGCAGGCGCAGGACGCCTGAGAGTCTAACCAAAAACGACGTCATTGATGACCCGAACCTTCGAGTATTCTTTAAGCCGGTTCGAAGCGGCTGTAATCCGCTTTTTCTCTGGATTTCGCCGTGAACATGCGAGGCGATTCCAGACAGCCTCCGCGACCCTGCACACTCGCGGCTGAAGTTACACGCGACGTCAGCGCGACCTTCACGGCCAACGCTTCGACAGACAGGGTTTAATCAGGCAGCCAGGATTATTTGACGACTTTGAGCGTTGGGCCGCCTTTTTTGCCTTTGCCTTTCGCTTGATCTGTACCGGAAGGCGCCTTTAGCCCTTGCGGAACGCCGGTGGGCCGCCGTGGCCGACCATCGCCTTTGGCCTCCTGGCTTTGTTCGTCGTCCTGATCCGGCGGCGGAAACGCGAGTTCCGGAAAGACCATGCCCTGCCCATTCTCGCGGGTAAAGATGCCCAATACCGCCTCGGCGGGAAAGTACACGTCACGCGCAACGCCGCCGAACCGGGCGTTGAACTCGATCTGCTCGTTCCCCATAACCAGGCCGCGTACTGCACTTGGCGAGAGATTCAGCACCAAGCGTCCATCTTCGACGAACTCGATCGGCGCGACCACACCTGGATAACGCACATCAATCACGAGATGCGGTGTCATGCCGTTATCGAGGATCCAGTCGTAGATCGCCCGAATCAGATAAGGCTTGGTCGAGGTCATGGGCTGGCTGTCTTGGTCCATTAGGCTCGGTCCGTTCGTCTGATGTCCGTCAAGCTGGAAGGTTGCTCAAACACGCACCGTCAGGCGACGTCCGCAATCATCTCCTTCTCCGCCTCGGTCAGACTCTTGCGAAAGGCGTCCCAGGAAAAGATGCGGCGCATATAAACGCGCAAGGCGTCGGCTTGAGGCGGCAGCTCGATTCCCAGCACGGGAAGACGCCACAACAGCGGCGCGATACAGCAGTCGACGAGGGAAAACTCATCGCTCATAAAAAACGTGTGGGCGCCGAACACCGGGGCCGTCGTGATCAGACTCTCACGCAACTCTTTGCGTGCCTGCTCCGCCTCCTCAGCACTTCCCAGCAGAATGCGTCCCATCAGGGTATACCAGTCGCGATCGATGCGGTACATGAACAGGCGAGCACTGGCACGTGAAACAGGGTCGACGGGCAACAACGGCGGATGAGGAAACCGCTCGTCGAGATACTCCATGATGATTCGGGACTCATAGAGCCGCAGATCTCGGTCGACCAGTGTGGGGACGGTTCCGTACGGGTTGAAGTCCATGACCTCGTCCGGTAGGTCGTGCGCGTCGACATCGACGACTTCGACCGCAATGCCTTTTTCGGCAAGCACCATCCGAACACGATGGCAGTACGGACAAGTGGGATCGGAATATAGCGTCATCACGGATCGTCTACTCGCAGCCACTGCCATTAATCCCTTCTCCAGCATGTGGACAAAGCCCGGTCGGGCCCGAGGAATAGGTATCGCCGACCATCCGGGCCAGCTGCCTTGAATGTTGCGCCGATCTCTCAACTCGGCCAGATGGACGGGGCTCCAAGGGAGTCGTCGCCGGTAGGCTCGGAAAACACCGCGGGAGAAACGCGTCGGCCCCGGAGGACCGGGGCCGATGCGCAACGCGATAGCCTCTAGTGGATGTCCTTCCAGAACTCTTTCTTCATGGCGTAGGCCACGATGAAAAAGAGGCCGAGGAACAACAGTACGTAGATGCCGAGCCGACGCCGCTCCAACTGACTCGGCTCGCCCGCGTAGGTTAGGAAAGCGGTGATGTCACGCACCATGTTGTCGTATTCCTCTGGTGCCAGACTACCGGGTTTAGGCAAGGTCAGCCCGGTGATGGTCGAGTCATGACCGGCATGCTCTTCGAGCACTGCTTCCTGGATGCCCTGAAGATCGCCGAGCACATGCGGCATTCCGACGAGCGGGAAGACCACGTTGTTGACGCCATAGGGCCGTGATGGGTCCGCGTAGTAACTCTTCAGATAGGTATAGACCCAATCCGGACTGCGCCAGCGCGTCACGAGGGTCAGATCCGGAACTGCTGTTCCGAACCACACCTCGCCATCGGCGGGCCGCATCGAGTTCTTCATCATATCGGTCGGTTGCGCATCACCGAAGAGCAGGTTTTCGCGCAGCGTCTTATCGTCGATCCCAAGATCGTCGGCCATGCGCGAATAACGCATATGACCGAGCGAGTGACAGCCCATGCAGTAGTTGACGTAATACTTCGCCCCGCGTTGTAGGGATGCCTGATCGGTGAGATCGATGTCTGCCTTCTCCAACTCGATATGGCCGCCCGAGGCGAAACCGACAGCGGGCAGCAGCACCAGGGCGGCAAGGATCAGCTTTCTCATGATGTCACCCTCTCCGGAACGGGCTTGGTCTTGTCGATCGAGCTATAGATCGGCATCAGCAGGAAGTAGGCGAAGTAAATGGACGTGAAGATCTGTGACAACAGGGTCAGGAAGGGATCGACCGGTTGCAGACCGAGCCACGCCAGCACGACAAACGACAGAGCAAAGAGACCTGTCATGACCTTGAAGATCGGACCCTTATAACGCATCGACTTCACCTTGCTGCGGTCAAGCCAGGGCAACGCGAACAGGATCAGAATCGCCGCAAACATAACCACCACGCCCGGGAACTGTGAGCCGTACATCGGCGGTACTGCACGCAGCATCGCGTAGAAGGGCGTGAAGTACCATACCGGGGCGATATGTACCGGGGTCTGGAAGGGGTTGGCCGGCTGGAAATTCGGTGCCTCCAGGAAGAGACCACCCATGGTCGGCGCGTAAAAGACGATCAACGAGAAGATGGCAAGAAAGACGACCACCCCGACCAGATCTTTGACCGTATAGTAAGGATGGAAGGGAATCCCGTCGGCAGGGGCCTTGTCGCTCCAGCGATTTCCTTTCGGACCCGCTTTGATTTCGATGCCGTCGGGGTTGTTGGATCCGACATGGTGGAGTGCCACGATGTGCAGGAAGACCAGTGCCGCCAACACGAACGGCAAGACGAAATGGAAGGCAAAGAACCGGTTGAGGGTCGTGTCCGAGATGACGTAATCGCCACGTACCCAAACCGCCAGGTCGTCGCCGACGACCGGCACGGCTGCGAACAGATTCACGATCACCTGCGCACCCCAGTACGACATCTGGCCCCACGGCAGGAGATAGCCGAAAAACGCGGTCGCCATCATCGCCAGGTAGATCACCACACCGATGATCCAGAGCAGCTCGCGAGGCTTGCGGTAGGAGCCCCACAGCAGCGCACGGAACATATGCAGATAGATGACGATGAAGAAGGCCGATGCGCCGGTGGAGTGGATGTAACGGAGCAACCAGCCCCATTCGACATCGCGCATGATGTATTCGACAGACGCGAATGCCTCTACGGCGGACGGCTTGTAGCTCATCGCCAACCAGAGTCCGGAGACAATCTGAATCACCAGGGTCAGGATCGCCAGGGAGCCGAAAAACGACCAGAAGTTGAGATTTTTTGGGGCGTAATACTCGGAAAGGTGCGCTTTCCAGGTCTCCGTCAGCGGGAATCGCTTATCGATCCAGCTGAGGTTCTCGGTATTTTCTGCGCTCATCAAGCAGCTCCTCGATCCTCACCGACCAAGATGGTGGTGTCATTGATGTAGGTATGCACAGGGATCACCAGGTTTGTAGGCGCTGGAACGCCTTTGAAGACTCGCCCGGCCAAGTCGAATCGGGATCCATGGCAGGGGCAGAAGAATCCACCGCGCCATTGTCCGCCGAGATCGTCGGGTGCAAATTCCGGCCGGAAGGTCGGCGAGCAACCCAGGTGAGTACAGATCCCGATCACGACGAAAAATTCCTTCTTGATCGAGCGCGTCGCGTTGGTGCAGTACTCGGGCTGCTGTGGAACGAGAGAGCCCGGATCGACCAGCTGGACATCCAGTGTCGGCAGTGCCTCAAGCATCTCCGGCGTACGACTGACCACCCAGACCGGCTTGCCACGCCATTTGATGCGAAGAATCGCGCCGGGTTCCAACTGACTGATATCCGCCTCGACCGGCGCACCGGCTGCCCGAGCTTTCGCGCTCGGGTTCATGGAGCCGATGAAGGGAACGAGGGCAAAGCCGGCTCCGACGGCTCCCACGACACTGGTTGCGGCGACCAGCACACGCCGCCTGGTTTTGTTCACGCCTTGTGCGCTCATAAGCCAATAACCCTCGGCTGGCGCGAGGCCGAGTCAGCTCGTCGGCTGGCGGCTCACGCATTGTCAAGTTAAAGAAAATCAGAATATGCAGATTCTGTGCATAATCGACCGGGCATTGTCTTTGATTCCGATCGGATCGGTCAATGACATTCGATGGGCTGACTGCGCGCAGACCAACCCGAACAAAAGCTCGGCATCGGTCGGCGCTGGACATCTTAGACCGATGCCACCCCGGTGCCGCCCTGATGTCTCACGCCGGATTGTCGATGTCGATGAAGCGATGCACCAGCCCAAAGCGCTCGGCGAGATGCTCACCGAGTGCCTGCACCCCGTAGCGCTCCGTCGCATGGTGACCTGCCGCAATGAACGCGATACCGAGCTCGCGCGCCAGATGGGTCGTCTGCTCCGAAATCTCGCCGCTCAAGAAGGCATCGACGCCGAGCGCGGCGGCCTGTTCGATATGACCCTGTCCGCCGCCCGTGCACCACGCCAGTCGCTCGACCGTTTGACGCCCGGCATCGATCAGTGTCGCCCGCCGCCCGAGACGCTCGGACACCTGTGCGGCGAGCGCCGCGGGCGAGCATTTCGCTACCAAACGTCCGGCCCACAGCAATCCGCGAGAATCGGCAACCGGTTCGGCTTCGACCCACCCCAGATGCCGGGCCAGGATCACGTTGTTGCCGAACTGCAGATGCGCGTCCAGCGGCAGATGATACGCGATCAAACTGGCTCCGGCCTTGAACAATTGCCTTGCACGACGCCCTTTCCAGCCGATCAGGCAGGGCGCTTCATTCTTCCAAAACCAGCCATGGTGGACTAGGATCGCATCGGCATCCCAGGCGCTTGCGGCCTCGATCAAAGCCGCGGTGGCCGTTACCCCGCTGACCAGTCGCTCGATCGGACGCTCACCCTCGACCTGCAAGCCGTTCGGGGCATAGTCGTCGAAGTCGCCGCTGGCCAGGAAGCGATCGCAGTACGCGACGAATTGATGCGTCTCGATCATTTAGACACCTCGTGCGGATCCGGGCAGGGCCCCCGACATTCAAACAGAGATCTGGTCGGACATCTGCCTGGTCATCGACATCGGAGCAACGGCCGGTCTCGACAGTTCTGATCGCGGCATGGACGCCTGTCCGGAAGCCGATCCAAGCCTGACCGGCCTGCACTTGACGAACGCGTGAGATATTCGCTTAGCTTAATCCCATGATCGGGACAGGTCCAACCACACTTCTTTTGACGGCGATCATCGGCGGCGTCCTGGGCGCCGCCCTGACGGCGTTGACCCTGGAGCGTATCCCGCTCGCCCCGCGCGAGACGTTGCGCGTCGACGCCCGCTCCGGGATG
>JBGSKP010000553.1:0-2431 GCA_041741175.1 Thiocapsa sp.
GGTGGCGGCGTCTTCGCGCGGGAGCCGATGTCCTGAGCCGAAGGCACCAGCCGCGTCGCGACCGAGCCCGCCACATCTGAGCGGCGTTCCGCCTCAAGGTCGGAGAGTAGGATCTGATGCTCGATTTCCCTGGCCAACATGCGTTTCAAAGCACTTGAAGTGCTCGACCGAGGCGGATCAAGCGGGTCGCCCGCCGTCACGGCCTGATCCTCTGTAACCTGCACTGGCGCCGCGGCGGTCACGCCGAGCGCTGGTGCGGGTACTGTATCGAACACCGAGGCGGTTGTTGGGTCGGGTACAGTCTGCGGATCGACGTCGGTCTGCGCAGACGGGCGGGCCGAATGATGCAACGCTTCGGCAGGCGAGCGCGTTAATTCGGCACTTGCAGCCGCCACCGCAAGGGCTGCCTGCTCATTCCGGGCAGGCTGTTGTGCGTTCACCGCAGGCGGATCACTCCGCAGCGGCGGCTCCGGCGATAGTGGCGTCGCGGGCGCAACAGGGACAGATCCGAGTGATGTCGGGGTATCGGGCGCACCGACAAAGCCGGCTTGCACCGGCGTGGCATTGAGGGCCGTCGTATCGGGGGCGCTCGAGTGCCGTGGCGGGGGCGCCTCCGGATACAGCAACAGGGCCAGCAGCGCGATGCAGAAGAGGATCAGACCGGCAAAAAAACGCGACTGGAAAGTCTCTGCCCGGCCCAAAGATCGACGCAGTCGAGACCCGAGTGACACCGTGTCAATCGAGATGCCCAATGACGAAGGCTTGACGACCTTCGGCGCTCGAGGGCTCGTGGCTGTGGCCGCTGGCCCCGATGAGCGGCCAGTTGCGCGACCCGTTGAGCGCCCGGATGGTCGCCGGGACGAGCGACCGGATGCAGACCGGGATGACGGAGCCCGAGCCCGCACCGCAGCGCCCCACTCACCCCGCTCGAATGCCGCATAAGCGAGGTTGATCTGCTCGGTGCGCTGATTGTGCAGGGCGGCGAGCGCAGGATGCCGATCCGGGTGATACGCCTGGATCAGACGACGGTAGCGCTGTTTGACCGTCGTCGCGTCGGCCGTGGACGGGAGGCCGAGAATCAAGTGAGGTGGTCCGGTCGAATCGGCAAAGAGCAGACCATCCAGGATGTCATAGGCGCGCTCGATCGCCTCGTCTCGGGCGAGGCCGGAAGCAGCAATGGCCGCATCGAAATCCGCAACATGCAGGTTATCGGGGTTGCCGAGCCAGGTCAGCAGCACGTCGAGTTGCTGCTCCAGTGTCGCGGTGGCAAAGCCGGAGATCAGCGTTCGCGCAAGATGGCGCTGCCAGTCGTCGATCATGGTGGCGGCGCAACAGGCTGAAGCTCAAGCGTATCGAGCCGGACCGTGCCGCTCAGTAGATGGTCCAATGCCTTGGTTGTCGCGCGCCTCACCCGCATCGCAACACGCAGCGCTTTGTCGGGGATCTGGATCACAAGCACGAAGGGCTCGCGCGCCCAGGTGCCCCACCGTGGCGGGGTCTGCACCCGCACCGCCGGCGTGCCATCGAGGGTGTAGAGCTCGATGAAGACCCCAGAGCGCGTGGTGAGACCATCGCCCGACCAATAACCGCTCAAACGGTAGGTCTGTCCCGGATGCACCCGGATGACCTGGCTGAGATGCGTGAAGTCAACATTGTGGGTGCCGAGAAAATCGATGCGCAGCGTCCGGGGCTCGGCATCGCTGGAGCGCGTTTCCAGGGCGATCTTAAACCCCTCGCCGACCGGCTGATAGCGCCAGCCCGGCGTCGCCCAACCCGGCCTGAAGTCCGGCCCGAGCGGCATCAGTGGCTCCTCGAAGCGGCCGTTTGCCAGACCGGGCGGGGCACCGAGCGTTTGCTCCCACAGGGCGTCGGCGTCCCCGTAATGTCCAAGCGCGACCAGGGTCTGCAGATACGGGAACAGCAGTTCCTCCCGGCCCCGGCTGACATCGTCGAGACGGTTCCAGAGCGCTTGAGCAAGTGCCGTATCGCCGGCACGACGCGCCAGATCCATCAGTCCCGCCTGATACACCAAAGGCTCGTTCAGACCACGCTGCCAAACCGGCATCGCCGCGTCGACCAGGATTTCTGGGTCATGCTCAAGCCGGCGCGCCAGGGCCAGGGTCCGCAATCCATCCTCGGGTGCGACCGCCCAGTAATCCAACAACCCGCGCAGCGCGACATCCGGCGGCGCAAGACGCACCTGCAGCCAGGACGCACGCCGCAGCAGCATGGAGCGTTCGGGCCACAAGACTCGGGCGATCTGAATGCTCCGCAAGGCACCGGCCCGGTCACCCGCGGCGGCCAGCAGCTCGGCCTGATCCAGCCAGGTCGGGGCATAGAGCGGACGTTCGCGCAGGCTGGCCTCCAGCCAGGTGTCGAGCAGCTCCGGCTGATCGACCGGCCGGTCCAGGCGCTGACGGACCCATTGGCG
>JBGSKP010000554.1:0-6569 GCA_041741175.1 Thiocapsa sp.
GCGCCCCGCGCCGATCCCTCGCGAGCGGCCGGCCCGGCGCGATCGTGCGGCGGAACGCTACGACGCCTATCGCGAGCCTTTGGAGCGCCTTTGGGAGAACTGGCTGCGTCTGGGGCGCAGGCCGGACAAGAGCGAGATCGATGACCTGCTGCCCTTGATCGAGGGCTTCGGCAGTCTCGGCAAGGCGCTGCGTTTCCTCGCCGAGCAGAAGGGACCGGATGGCGCGGATACCGCGCTGGCGGAGGCCGAGCAGGCGCGCATCGCCGACCTGGAGGTCTATTTCGCGCTTCAGCAGTTCAGCCGACGGCGTCCATACAAGCATCTCGACGCGGGATTGCAGCGCGACATCAAGGCGTTCTTCGGTGACTATCCTGCCGCGATGGAAGCCGGTCGAACGCAGCTCTTTCGGATCGCCGACACCGAGGCGATCGCTGTCGCCTGCCGATCGGCCGCCGAGCATGGGCTGGGCTGGCTCGATCCGAGCGCCTCGCTGCAACTGCACAGCCGATTGGTCGAGCAGCTCCCGGCGCTTCTGAGGGTCTATGTCGGCGCCGCGTCGATGCTCTACGGCGATATCCGCGAGGCTGATCTGGTGAAGATTCATATCGGCTCGGGCAAGCTGAGCCTGATGCGGTATGACGATTTCGAGGGCAGGGCACTGCCGCGGATGGTCGAGCGGGTCAAGATCAAGCTGCGCGAGCAGGACATCGACTATTTCGCCTACGGCGAGGACTTCGAGCCGCCGTATCTCTATCGCAAGTCTCGCTATCTCAACGAGGAGTGCGACGGGTATCCGGAGCAGGTCGCGTTCGACGAGATGCTCGACGCGCTCGGCGTGCTGCCGGCGTCGGGCTATGGGCCGGCGCCGGGGGTTTTTGATGCGTTGCTGGAGCGACAGCGTTGGACGATCGCGGATAACGCGCTGGTGCGCTCGCGGACGATCCCCGAGCCGGACGCACCCTGCGGGCGTTTTCTCACCTATCGTCAATTGGTCGAATGCGGCGAGACGCAGACCGCCACCGGGCTGGCCAACCGCCCGGAACAACCCGAGAGCTACACGGCCCTGTGCGATCTGGCCACGCAGGTGCTGGACCCGGTGATCGAGTATTTCGGGATGATCCGCCTGACCTATGGCTTCTGCTCCGCACCGCTTGCGAAGGCGATTCAGGGGCGGATCGATCCGACGCGCGATCAGCACGCGGCACACGAGCGCAATCGGCCGGGTCATCCTGTCTGTTCGCGTCTAGGCGCCGCCGTGGATTTTCTGGTCGAAGATGAGGATATGCTGGAGGTTGCGCGCTGGATCGTCGCCAAAACGCGGTTCGATCGTCTGTACTTCTACGGCAACGACAACCCGATCCACGTGAGCTATGGACCCGAGCAGAGCCGTCAGGTGGTCTTGATGCTGCCAGGTCCAAGCGGTCGGCTCGTGCCCAAGTGCGTGGCGGTCGAGCGGTTTCTCGACAACTAAACCGCGTCCAGAGCGGCACGCGTCGTTTTCGTTGTACTTTTGGCTTCGGAGATATCCTCGATCCCGGTAAGACGCGGTTTAGCAGTTGATATTTTTTAATACTTTAAACCGCGCCAACTCCGACAGTCGTCGGATCCGGCGCGGCCAAACCATTCCGACAAAATACGCATACCGCAATGGGCGCGGTTTAATCGAAAAGGCTCTGCGTCTCCTGAACATGCGTCGCGGCGACGAGCCAGCGCTTCAACTGCGCCGGATCTTGCTCGCCCAGGACGCGTTCGCGTGTCGGTGAGTCGACGACGAGCCGACGCTCGGCGAGTACGGCGAGGATCGACTCGGCGATGCCTTTATTGACGCCTTGATTGATTCCTTGATTGATTCCCTCAGCCATACCTGCTTGGCGCACGGCGTCCAAACTCTCGTAACCCTCGCGCTGCAGCAGATTGCGCAGCGTTGCGTGGTGCGCGGCATCGCGATCATAGAGCGCCTCGATCGGGACCGGGTTACGCAGCAGGCCTGGCGCACTCAGGATCTCGCCGGGACCGATCAGGCGCATTGTCTCGCCGGGCCGATAGACCTCGACCCGTCGCGGACCGATCAGACGCACCACCCAGACCTGCTGGGTACCGCTCTGCAGCAGCTCAGCGATCTTGTCCTGCAACTCCTGCTCGTCCTGTCCGCGCGCGGCGTACTCGACCGCCAACGGCGGCGCGCCCGGGATCCAGCCCCGTTCCGCGCCTATGGGGCCGATCGCGATGTCGGGTGCGCGCAACGTACCCGAATCCGGGGTGAAGCCGGCATCGACACCGGCCCAGTCGACATCCGGGTCGGTTTCCAGCACCGCCGCGCCGATCAGATTTGTTCCGGCATGCTCGCGCCCGGATGGTGCGCAGTAGATTGGATGACCGCTGGAGAGCTCGTAGCGGTCACCTTCGCGGAGTTGGTCGACGTGAAACGGACCCCGTTGATCCGTGCGTGGTCGGTGCGGCATCTGCGTCTCCAGGCAGGATGAATCCCACGATATTCAGGCTTAACGATAGACCAATCGCAGCCGACCCTTGTTCCTTGTCTGGCTTTACCTCTGACTCCGGCCGTCGTCGTCTACCGAAACCAGTAGGATGGGTAGAGCAAAGCGAAACCCATCCAGCCCGCGCCAAGGGCATCAGACCGAAACCCGGCAACGCTGCGGTTTGGAGGATGGGTTTCGCTGACGCTCTACCCATCCTACGCGTTCATCAAGATGTTAACCTTGTGTCGAAATGTCATTTAAACCGCGCCAGCTCCGACAGTTATCGGAGCTGGCGCGGCCAAGCCAATCCACAAACGACGCATACCGCACCGGGCGCGGTTTAAGATGCTACACCATGACACCCGGCGAAAAGCTGTAGCTGTCCAGAATATTGACATAGTTGGCGCGCTCGAGCTCTGCCGGATTCGGGACCGAGATGGCGCTGACGCGTCCGCGGAAATCCTCCACGGACTCGAATCCCTGCTCCTCCATCCAGTCATGGATGCCCGCCAGGATCTGCGCGGTGTAGGCCGGTCCTTTGCCGAGGAGCGCGCTGCACAGATGCACCACGTCGGCGCCCGCGAGCAGGAGCTTGATGGCGTCCGCGGAGGTGTGAACACCGCCGGTCGCGCCGAGCGAGAGTCCGTCGAAACGTCCGTAGAGGATAGCGATCCAGCGCATGGCGAGCAGGGCCTCGGCGGAGGTCGAGGGGTGCAGGCTCGATTGCAGACGCAGGCTGTCGATGTTGATGTCGGGTTGATAGAAGCGATTGAAGAGGGCCACGCCGTTGGCGCCGGCGGCGGCGACCTGGCCGACGAAGTTGCCGATCGAGCTGAAGCTCGGGGACAGCTTCATGTTGATCGGAATCTGGATATGCCCGCGCAGCTCGCGCAGGAGCTCGAGGTACCGTTCCTCGACCTGCAGTCCGGTTTGGGTGACGTCGCCGGCGACATAGTAGACGTTGAGTTCCAGGGCGTCGGCGCCGGCCTGTTGCAGCTCGGTCGCGTGCTTGATCCAGCCGCCGGGCGTGACGCCGTTGAGGCTGGCGATGACCGGGATGTCCAGTGCCTCCTTGAGCTTGCGGATGTTGTCAAGATAGCGCTCGAGCGCGCCCTCGAAGTCATGGTGAACGGGTAGAAAGCCACTCTCGGCCTCGCCGAAGCCGATGTCCTGGTGGTGCAGAAAGCGCACCATGCTCTCGGATTCCGCGGTCACGGCCTCTTCGAAGAGCGACCACATGATGATGGCCGCGGCTCCGTGGTCTTCGAGCTCGCGTGCGATGGCGACGCTTTTGGATAGGGGCGAGGCGGAGGGGACAAGCGGATTCTTGATCGTCAGCCCGAGATAGTTGGTCGTGAGATCCATAGCGATTGCTCCGGAAAAAGTGTACGACGAATTGGGTGCCGAATGGGAGCACGTCGGTAGCCGTGTTCCGGACCGATCCGGCAGCGCCGGCGCGGATGCAGCCGCACCGCGTCGAGAGCTGCCGGATCGGGCTCGTCGGCCCGACGCTCCTGCGTTCGCGTGTTAGCTCTCCTTGGGCGCCGTGTCCTTCGGAGCCGCGGCGGGCGCCTTCTGGACGGCCAGATGCGCTAACTGCTCATAGAGCGTAAAGCGGGTCTGGACGTGCTTTTGGGCAAGCTGCAGATAGCGCTCGGCGGCCTCCGGATGGGTGCGGGTGAGGACGCTGAAGCGGGTCTCCGAGGAGACGAAGTCGCGATACGGGATGCTCGGCGGCTTGCTGTCAATGTGCAGCGGGTTCTCCCCCTCGGCGAGCCGGCGCGGGTCGAACCTGAACAGGCCCCAATGACCCGAGTTGACCGCCAGGTCCTGCTGACGCAGGTTCTTGGAGAGGTCGACGCCGTGGGCGATGCAGGGCGAGTAGCAGATGATGACCGAGGGGCCGTCGTAGGACTCGGCCTCGATGAAGGCGCGCACCGTCTGCACGTCCTTGGCACCGAAGGCGACCTGAGCGACATAGACGTTCTCGTAGGCCATAGCCATCATGGCGAGATCCTTCTTGAAGGTCGACTTGCCGGCCGCGGAGAACTTGGCGACCGCGCCCATCGGGGTCGACTTGGAGGTCTGGCCGCCGGTGTTGGAGTAAACCTCGGTATCCAGGATCAAGAGGTTCACATTGCGCCCGCTGGCGAGCACATGGTCGACGCCGCCGTAACCGATGTCGTAAGCCCAGCCGTCGCCGCCGATGATCCAGACGCTGCGTTTGACGACCTGGTCGCAGATGCCCTCCAGGGTGCGCGCCTCCAGGTCTGGGATACCCTTGAGCTTCTCCTTCAGGGCGAGCACGCGCTCGCGCTGCTCGAAGATCCCTGCCTCGTTGGACTGATCGGCCGTGAGCAGACCCTCGGCCAGATCCTCGCCGATCTTGGGCGCCAGTCGCTTGATGACTTCGCGGGCATGGGCGGCCTGCTTGTCGACGGCGAGCCGCAAGCCCAGGCCAAACTCGGCGTTGTCCTCGAACAGCGAATTGTTCCAGGCCGGTCCGCGGCCTTCGGGGTTGGTGGTGTAGGGCGTCGTCGGCAGGTTGCCCCCATAGATCGAGGAGCAGCCGGTGGCGTTGCCGATCAGCATGCGATCGCCGAACAACTGGGTGGCGAGCTTGATATAGGGCGTCTCGCCGCAGCCGACGCAGGCGCCGGAGAACTCGAAGAGCGGCTCGAGCATCATGGCGTGCTTGATCTTGGTGCCGTCGAGCTTGGTGCGGTCGTATTCCGGTAGGGTCAGGAAGAAATCCCAGTTGGCTTGCTCGGCGGCGTGCGTCTGCTCGGCCGGGACCATGTTGAGCGCCTTGCGGTTGGGGTCCTTGCGGTCGCGGATCGGGCAGACATCCACGCAGAGTCCGCAGCCGGTGCAGTCGTCCGGGGCGACCTGGTAGGTGATGTGATGATCTGCCGGGAAGTCTTTGCCTTTGATCTGAACGTGCTGGAAGCTCGCCGGTGCCGCGTCCGTGAGCGCGGCCGGGAAGACCTTGGCACGGATGGCGGCATGGGGGCAGACCAGCGGACACTTGCCGCAATGGGTGCAGAGGTCGTCCTCCCATTTCGGCAGCTCGAGCGCGATGTTGCGCTTCTCGTAGCGCGTGGTGCCGGTCGGCCAGGTGCCGTCGGCGGGCATCAGGCTGACCGGAAGACTGTTCCCTTTGCCGGCAATCAGGGTCGCGGTCACCTTGCGCACGAAGTCGGGCGCGGAGATCGGCACCACGGGCGGGCGCTCGAAGGCACTGGTCACCTGAGTCGGGACGCTGACCTGATGGAGTCCGGCGAGCGCGGCATCGATCGCCTTGTAGTTGCGGTCCAACAGACTCTGACCCTTTTTGCCGTAGGTCTTCTTGACAGCGTGCTTGATGTGGGTGATCGCCTCGTCCTTGGGCAGGATACCGGAGATGGCGAAGAAGCAGGTCTGCATGATGGTGTTGATGCGCCGGCCCATGCCGGTTGCGCCTGCGATGCCGTAGGCGTCGATCACGTAGAAGGAGAGACCCTTTTCGATGATCGCCTGCTGCATCTTGCGCGGCAGCTCGTCCCAGATCCGATCGGGCGGGGTGTGCGAGTTCAGGAGGAACACGGCACCCGGACGCGCATGGTCGAGCATGTCGTAGCGGGTGAGGAAGGTCGGCTGATGACAGGCAACGAAGCTCGCCTCGTTCTCGCCGATCAGATAGGTGCTGTTGATCGGCTTCGGGCCGAAGCGCAGGTGGCTGATGGTGACCGCGCCGGCCTTTTTGGAGTCGTATTCGAAATAGCCCTGACCGAAGTTGGGCGTCTCTTCGCTGATGATCTTGATCGAGTTCTTGTTGGCTGAGACGGTGCCGTCCGAACCCAGACCGAAGAAGACGCAGGCGGTGACACCTTCCATCGCCGCCGGTTTGAAGTCCGGATCCCAGGACAGGCTGGTGTGCCCGACGTCGTCGATGATGCCGACCGTGAAGGGGTTCTTGGGCTTGGGTGCCGCCAGCTCGTCGAAGACGCCCTTGACCATGGCCGGGGTGAACTCTTTGGACGAGAGTCCGTAGCGGCCGCCGACCACGCGCGGCATGGTGGCGACACGGCCGTCGGCGAACGCCTGGGC